>NZ_LFJB01000055.1:0-45778 GCF_006658625.1 Bradyrhizobium sp. UNPF46 | reverse complement strand
CGACTTGACCAATGGCCAATCTGTCAGTGATGTGTCCGAACAGGCGTCAGCTATGTCTCCGGTCTAAACACTTCGCGGGCAATGACGCGGAGTGTGTGGAAACAGCGTGAAGCCGCAAACAAAAAGGCGCGGCCTCCTCAACCGCGCCTTCGTCATTCCTACACCGCGCCCGCCTTCTGCGCGTACTCCCATGACGCCTTCGACAGCGGCACGGTGCGCTTGGCCGATTCCAGCGCCTTGGCGTTCGCTGCGGTGCCGTCGCGGACGCGGCCGGCGATTCCTTGCGTGATGCCGGCGAGACGGAACAGATTGTAGGCGAAGTACCAGTTGAGATCGGGCACCGTCATCTTGGTGACGTTGCAATAGATCTGGGCGGCTTCCTCCAGGCTCGGGATGTTGAGCGCCTTGAGGTCGGCGCCCTCGAGGCCCGGCATGATCCACTGCATCAAGAGATAGGTGAAGTCGGCCATGGGATCGCCGAGCGTCGACAGCTCCCAGTCCAGCACGGCCTGCACGCGAGGTTCCGTCGCGTGGAAAATCATGTTGTCGAGACGATAGTCGCCATGGACGATCGAGACGCGCGCCTGCTCCGGCACGGTCTTGGGCAGCCATTCGGCGACCTTCTCGAACTCGGGAATGTGCTGGGTCTCGGACGCCCGATACTGCTTGGTCCAGCGGTCGATCTGCCGCGCGAAATAATTGCCGGGCTTGCCGAACTCGCCGAGCCCGATCGCAACCGGATCGAACATGTGGAGCTTCGCCAGCGTCTCGATCTTGCTGGTGAAGATTTTTCGGCGGTCTTCCGGCGCCTGGCTCGGCAGCGTCGGATCCCAGAACACCCGGCCCTCCTCCATCGACATGATGTAGAAGGCCGCGCCAATCACGCCATCGTCCTGGCACAGCGCATAGGCATGCGCGACCGGAAAGCCCTGCTTGCCAAGGGCCGCGATGACGCGGTATTCGCGGTCGACCGCGTGCGCCGACGGCAGCAATTTCCCGAACGGCTTTCTGCGCATCACGTAGGAACGCTTCGGCGTGTTGAGGCGATAGGTCGGGTTGGACTGGCCGCCCTTGAATTGCAGGACGACCAGCGGGCCCTCGAAACCTTCGACGTGATCGCGCATCCACGCATCGAGGCGCAATTCGTCGAAACGATGCCGCTCCTCGACCGGCTTGGTGCCCGAGAACTCCTCGTCTTTCCTGACGCCGTCAGCCATGACGCTCCCTCTTCAGTCCTGACCTTTTCAGGCCGAGCATGATCCTAATCGGTAACCGCTGACGCACTTGCGTCAAGCGGTCATTCCGAATGGGACCATGCCCCGTCGTTTCTTCAGATCGGGAGCGCCGCCGGGCTCTCCCTCTCACTTAGTGATTGGGAGAGTTTGCATACTTCCGAACCTCAAGTCTGGCAATGGCGCGATTGTGCACCTCGTCCGGACCGTCGGCGAGACGGAGCGTGCGGATGTGGGCGTAGTCCTTGGCAAGGCCGGCCTCGTCCGAGACACCGGCGCCGCCGAAGGCCTGGATCGCCTCGTCGATGATCTTCAGCGCCATGTTGGGCGCCGCGACCTTGATCATGGCGATCTCGGCCTGCGCGGTCTTGTTGCCGACCTTGTCCATCATGTCGGCCGCCTTGAGGCAGAGCAGGCGCGTCATCTCGATATTGGTGCGGGCCTCACCGATGCGCTGCTCCCACACCGAATGCTCGACGATCTTCTTGCCGAAGGCGGTGCGCGAGGACAGGCGCTTCACCATCTTCTCCAGCGCCTCCTCGGCCTTGCCGATGGTGCGCATGCAGTGATGGATGCGGCCGGGGCCGAGGCGGCCCTGCGCGATCTCGAAGCCGCGGCCTTCGCCGAGCAGGATGTTCTCCTTCGGCACCCGCACATTGTCGAGCAGCACCTGGGCGTGGCCGTGCGGCGCGTCGTCGAAGCCGAACACCGGCAGCATCTTCTCGACCTTGATGCCGGGTGTGTCGAGCGGAACCAGGATTTGCGACTGCTGCTGATGCTTGGCCGCCTTGAAATCGGTCTTGCCCATCAGGATCGCGATCTTGCAGCGGGGATCGCCGACGCCCGACGACCACCATTTGCGGCCGTTGATGACGTAATGATCGCCGTCGCGCTCGATGCGGGTCTCGATGTTGGTGGCATCGGAGGACGCCACGGCCGGTTCCGTCATCAGGAAAGCCGAGCGGATCTCGCCGTCCATCAACGGACGCAGCCATTTGCGTTTCTGCTCCTTGGTGCCATAGCGCATGAACACTTCCATGTTCCCAGTATCGGGCGCGGAACAGTTGAACACTTCCGAGGCCCAGGAGATGCGGCCCATCTCTTCCGACAGCAGCGCGTATTCGAGATTGGTCAGTCCCGCGCCGCGGAATTCATCATCCTCATGCTCGTTCGGCGGCATGAACATGTTCCAGAGGCCCTCGGCCTTCGCCTTCTTCTTGAGGTCCTCCAGGACCGGGATCACCTTCCAGCGCTCGCCGCTGTGATCCTGCTGGTCATAGATCGGCACTGCCGGGCGCACGTGCTTGACCATGAAGGACCGCACGCGGTCGAGCCATTCCTTCTGCTTGGGGGACAGATCGAAATCCATGGGACGCTCCTCGTTTCTCTCTCGCTGGTCGTTTTGCGCCGGACTGTCCTCCCGCATGACGCGGCCCGCAAGCGCCAACACGCGCGCTTTGCGAGGCCGCCCGAGCCGGCCCGCGAGTTGCGAACGAGTCTCGATTGCGGATTGACATTCTCCGGCCTTCAAACGATAGTTTCATACAAGTGTTTGAATTGCAACTCCCCTCCACGGGCGCTCTCATGGCCAGCGATCATACGAGATCTGCCATTCTCGCCGCCGCCGAACGGCTCTATGCCGATCGCGGCTTCGGCGACGTGACACTGCGCGACATCGTCGCGGAGGCGGGCGTCAACCTTGCCGCGGTGAACTATCATTTTGGCTCGAAGGACGAGCTGATCGCTGAATTATTTGTCACGCGCTCGGTTCAGACCAACCGCGAGCGCCTGCGCGAACTGAAGGCGGCGGAAGAAGATGGTGGCGGTCGCGCGCCCATCGAGGTGATCCTGCGCGCCCTGGTCGGGCCGACGCTGCGCGGCTGCCTCGGCCCCGAGAACCAGCGTTCGACCGCGGCGCGCTTCATGATCCGCGCCTCGATCGAATCCGTGCCGCCGATCCGCCGCATCAAGAACCGCGAGATCGACCATTTGCGGAAATTCGCCGGCGCCATGCGCCGCGCCCTGCCCGAGCGCAGCGAGGTCGATATCTATTGGGGCCTGAACTTCGCGCTCGCGATGGCGCACCACACCATCCGCGAGAGCGAGCGGCTGACGAAACTGTCGGAAGGCAAATGCGACCTCGACGACGTCGAGGACGTCGTCGCGCGCGTCGTCAGCGTCGCGACGATGGCGCTGACGGCGGGACGGGCCGAGACGAAGGCGCCGCCGCGGGTCGCAGCGCGCTAGTCCCTCACGTCATCGCGATGCAGTCGATCTCGACGTCGAAGGGGCCGAACCATTCCGGCGTGCAGACGAAGATCCGCGCCGGCGGATCAACCGGGAAGTAGCGTGCGTAGACCGCGTTGAACGCGGCGAAGTGCTTGGTCGAGGTGCAGTAGACGTTGCACTTCATGACGTTGTCGAGCGAGGCGCCGGCCGTCTCGAGGCACAGCTTCATCTGCTGCATGACGATCTCGCTCTGCCGCTCGATCGGCACGGACGCGATCTCGCCCGTGTCCGGATCGAACGGCGGCAGGCCCGAGACGAAGATCATATTGCCGGCGCGCGTGACCGGCGAGACCGGCGCGTTGCGGCGATCGAGAAACGTCGAGATCGGCTCGACGCGGAGCGCTTCTCGTTTCATGGCGACCACCTTCGGTTCGAGCGAGACTGAGGCCTGACTACACCATCTCGCAGCCAGCATGCTTCGCTTCTGACCGAAATGTGGGTGGCGGGTCAGGCCTGCTCTCGAACTGGGTGTGGGCCCGATCGATGCAATCCCTTGGCTGCCCCGCTGATTGCGGTAGAATGACCTCTTTCAAAGTCGATTTGCCAAAGACCCCGACCAATGACTAACCCTGAACCAAACTCGCGACGCGCTCCACTTCAGATTGCGCTCTTGGTCATATTCTTTTTGCTAGGGGCAGCGATTGGACCGGCCTTGTTCTTCCTGATCTTCAAGATGGAAGATGTCGGGGGATCGCTAATCGCATTTGGTATTGGAGCCATTGCGGCAGCTTCGGCCACCCTTACACTTTGCTCAATTCTGGCATTTCTCGTTGTGCCACGATGGATCGGGAACGTACGGGGCACAGTAGAAAGTATAGCCGCGGCTATTACGGCTGCTGGACGCGCACATGTGGCGGGAAAGTCTGATGTCGCCGCCACCGAAATGGGGCGCGCCACAATAGAAGCCGCCGCGTGGTATGCGAACGTACGCACACGCCACTTCGTAAGCCAATCGGCAATAGCCCTGGTCGTAGCGTTTGGAGGAATAGTGGGCTCCGCACTGCTTATAACCCAAAACAGCCTGTTGAAAGATCAAAACCTAAAGTTGGATTATCAGACTAAACTCTTGAATCAGCAAAACGTGACGGCTGAAGCACAACGAAGAGCCGCATTGACAGCGGAGCTTTTCGACGTGCTCAAGGATGTCGCTCGCGAAGTTCAAAGCACTCAGAACGGAGTACTTACAGAAGGACTCATAAACCGGATCCTTGTTCTGTCACGTGCAGCACAACCATATTACTATGTGCGCTACAGCAACCCAAAAGACGGTGAGCAAACGCGTGCCGAAATCATCAAACTGCCGCTGAGCCCTGAACGCGGCCAATTGCTTCTCGGCTTGCTCGCCAATCGCGTGACACTAAAGCCCCTTGCAGACGCAGGTGTAGTCTTTGAGTACGCGGACCTAAGGGAGACGAGTCTGAGCTCGGCAGACTTGACGGGTGTTTCCTTGTCTTTTGCGGACTTTAGCTATGCTCACCTAATACGGATTAAGTTCGAGAGAGCATCGCTATTCAATGCGATATTCCGCGGGGCCGAAGTATACAATTGCAGCTTCGGCGGTCACATTCCCTCGGGCTCAATCGATTTCAGAGACGCCAGACTCTTGCGATCAAAATTTGCCAAGAGCATGCCCAAGGCGCTGCTCGACGGAGCTTACATTGGCAAGCTAACGCCGCAGGGCACGACCGACGAGCCCGACGGCATTGATTTCAGCGGCTATGAGCGCCAAAATGAGGGGCTTTGGGTTCGCCTGAGAAAGAAAACGGATAACTGAAGCTTAGAATGGTTATTTGGCGGCGGAAACAATTCCGCCGCTGGCTTAAGCTGCGTTAGGCCAAATTCCCTTGAATCTGCGGCTCACGCCCGCTGCGGCATCTCCTCGGCCTCTTCCTTGGCGAGCAGCAGCAGCATCTCGATGCCCATCTCGCCTTCCTGCGGCGAGCGAATGAACTTTATTTCGTCGGCACTCTGCCGCAGCGCGGCAACGATGGCGACGGCCTGATTGGCCGTGGCCGCCTCGGTCGCCAGAATGGACTTCTGGTTCTTGGTCTGGAACCCGATCGTGTAGGACATTCACTTCCCTCCCCGAACTCAAGTGGAGAGATCGAATCAGAGTCGGAGGCGAAGCGGAAGCGTGTGCGACTACGGACCGGGATTATCTGGGGATGGCGCGCAAGCCTCAGGCAAGGCTCAGCATCGCCCGCGCATCTTCCGCGCTCGCAACGCTCGCGCCAAGGCTCTTCAGGATGCCCGCGGCGTGCGCGACCAGCTCGGCATTGGTCTTCGCCAGCACGCCCTTGGACATATAAAGATTGTCCTCCATGCCGACGCGAACGTGGCCGCCGAGCAGATAGGCCTGCGCCACCATCGGGAATTCGGCGCGGCCGATGCCGAAGCCGGACCAGATCGCGCCCGGCGGCAACAGGCTGCGGGCGTAGAACATCGTCTCCGGCGTCGCCGAGAAGCCGTACTTGACCCCGAGCACCAGCGAGAACAGGCCCGGCCCCTTCAGCGTGCCGTCGGTAAACAGGTCGCGCGCGAGATGACAGTCGCCGCTGTCGAACAGCTCGATCTCCGGCAGCACGCCGGCCGCCTTCATCCGCTCGGCCATGATGCGGACGTTGCGCGGCGTGTTGATCACGACCTCGCCGCCGGAGTTCATGGTGTTGAGATCGAGCGTGCAGATGTCGGGCTTGAGCAGCTCGATATGCGCGACGCGCTTCTCGGGCTGGAGCAGCGTGGTGCCGGGACCCGCGACGCGAGGATCCTCGACCGAGGGCACGAAACGGCCGCCAGGGCCGGTGGTGAGGTTGATGACGAGGCTCTTGTTGCGGGCGCGGATGCGGTCCACGACGTCGCGGTAAAGATCGATCTCCATTGAGGGACGGCCGGTTGCGGGATCGCGCACATGGATGTGGGCGATGGCAGCGCCCGCTTCGGCCGCCTCCAGCGCGGAAGTGGCGATCTGCTCGGGCGTGATCGGCAGATACGGCGACTGCTCGGGTTTCGTGAGATTGCCGGTGATGGCGCAGGTGATGATGGTTTTGCCTGATGTCATGACTGCCGCCTTCTGATCGCTTGCTCTCGGGTGCCGCCGCCGGCGCGGGATATCGCCACTCTCAGCCAATTGCTCACCATGGGCAAGCACCCTCGGCCATCGCGCCTCGACCTGCCGCCGGTCAGGCGGATCAGGTCCCGTCGCCCCCGGGGGAAGCGAGCGACACTCGGCGAGGCAAGCCGGGATAGAGCTTCCTGATCCGCGCCGCAGTCGCGCGTCCAACCACGAACGCCTCGGCGCAATCGTCGAGGCTGATGTGCATCGTATCGCGATCGACCGTTTCGATCGCGCGGATCCTGTCCACGTTGACGATCAAGGAGCGATTGATACGCAGGAAAGGAGGCGTCGGCACCTGTGCCTCGAACTTCCCGAGCAGCTGTCCGACCAGGATGGCGGGTCCGTTCGCCACGAATACGCGCGTGTAGTCGCCCTCGGCACGCATCGCGACAATGGTATCGATGCGCTGGATCACCGTCCGCGTGCTGGTCCTGAGACGCAAGGTGGGCGCCTGATGCTTGAGGAGGGCCTGTCGTGCAGCCTGCGCCTTTTCCAGCTTGGTCACCGCCGCGGCCAGTCGTTTCGGATCGATCGGTTTCAGGAGATAGTCCAGCACGGCGAAATCGTAGGCCTTGACCGCATAGCGGTCGTGGGCGGTGACGAAGACGACGTCAGGGCGCTCCTGAAGATCCTGCAAGAGATCGAACCCGCTGCCGCCATGCATTTCGATGTCCAGGAATAGCGCATCGGGCCGTTCGGCGCGGATCAACTCCATGGCAGTCTTCAGCGAGGCAGCCTCGCCGACCACCTCGAGCTGAGGATATTCGCCGAGAAGCCGCTGCATTCCGCGCCTGGCCAGCGCTTCATCATCGACGATCGCTACACGGAGCACGGTTCCCCCCGCAACAGCAGCCCCGCGGTCACCATGTCGCCGGTCTGGCGCAGGCTGAACTCGTGCCGGCCTGGATAGTGAAGTTGCAGCCGCCGGTTCAGGACCGACAGGCCGACGCCCGGATCGCCTGCGCTCTGCCAGTCGGGCCTCAACTCCCCGGGGCCGGTGACTGATATCCGCAGCCTGGTTTCATCGGCCACCGCCTCGATCGCAACGTCGACGTGCGCGCGGCCGGCTTGCAGACCGTGTTTGACGGCATTCTCGACCAGTGGCTGCAGCAGAAAGCTCGGCACGATGCGCCGGCGCGCCGCCTCACTGGACTCGAGCCTGTAGTCGAGTTCGGGACCGAACCGGGCTTTCTGCAATTCGAGATAGGAACGAGCCGCGTCGAGCACCGACGCGAGCGGGGTGACGGTTCGATCCCGCTGGTCGAGCGAATAGCGCAAATAGGCTGCCAGTTCGCGAACCATGCCCACCGCCGCGTCCGGATGATCCGGGATCTCGACGGCGATGCCGTTCAGCGCATTGAACAGGAAATGCGGATCGAGCTGATGGCGGAGATGGCGAAGCTCGGCCTTGAGGGCTTCGGCTTCCGCCGCCGCGGCGCGCTGCTTCTCACCATGCACCGCAAGCTCCGCGGCGCTCCAGAACTGCGCGAACCGCCAGCCCGCGAACACGATGCTGTAATAGACCCAAGGCACCGCCCACGACTGGAGCGCTCCCCAATTCGGCACGTGCCAACCCGTCACGCTGGTCACCAGCCTGACCCAGCAGGTCAGCAGGAATGCGGCGCCGATGCACAGCAGCGTATTGAGGACAAGTGTCCTCAATACCTGGAAGCCCGACTCGACATGCCTCCTCGGGAACACCGGCCGCAGCGCAAGCACCATCGGCAGCGTCAGGGGATCGACCACAACGCTGATCAGGAAGGCGCGCGGAAAGTTCTGGAAATGGGCCATGCGCACCAGCGTGCCGAGAGCCGTCAACAGGCCCAAACCCAGAATGGCCAAGGGCCATGAGTTCTGGCCTGCCGTCGCATCGAACCGATTGAAGTAGCGCATCCCGGCCATTTACCTCCTTCACGGTCCGGAAGATATCGCCAGCCGGTCACTTTGTCCGAAAGCGCGGCCCGATTCATCGGCTATCCCGCCCGGTTCGTCGAATCCCGATAGCGACGGTGCAGCCGATGTTGTGTTGTCCCCTCCGATTCAACCGGCCGGCCGCAATCCGTCCGGTGCCATGCGATGACAGGGGTGAGACGCGTTGGAATACAAGAATAAAAATTCGCGCTTCCGGCCCTCCGGCGCGCTGCTGTCGATGACGGCGCTGGCGACGATCTGGAGCGCCAGCCCGGCCGCGGCCAATTGCGACGTCACCTCGCCCCCCAACAGCGTGTCGTGCGCCGCCGACACCGTGACCGTCCACAACACCAACACCGACGCCGCTACCCCGTCGTCGAACGACGACACCCAGCAATTCACCACCGGCGGCAACATCACCGGTCAGATCGCCAGCGGCGTCACCGTCGGCGGCTATGGTCTTGTGATCAACACGTCGGAGAACGGCGCGGGCATCAGCTTCACCAACAACGGCGCCGTCAACCAGACTTCCAACGTCGTCATCGGCGCGCTGTCCCTCCTCACCAGCACCGGTGCGATTACCTACAACAGCGCGAGCGGTGCGACGATCGACGGCACCGGCCTTGCCTCGCTGATGCTGTTCTCGCAGAGTACCTCCGCGACAGGCGATCTCACCGCGCATGTCAACGGCAACGTCACCAACACGGGCTCGATCGGCGCGGGCTACGGCGTCCTGGTGCAGTCCCAGGCAGCCGTCAACATCCTGGTGGACGGGACCGCGGCGATCACGGGCCGCACGGGCATCGCTGTCTTCGGTGGCGCAGATACCACGGTCGGCGGTAGCGGCAACATCGTCTATACCTCCGCCAATGGCGACGGCATTGTGGTCGGCCATGGCACGAACGCCGGCACGGTCACGGTCAACCATAGCGGGTCTATCACAGGTCCCGGCGGGTCGGGCGGCAGCAACGTCGGGATCAGGGTCTCGAGCGACGGCACTGGGGGCGTATTCGTCACGGGAACGGGGGTCATCAGCAACGTTCGAGTTGGCATGTCGATGTACGGCACGGACGATTTCACCATCACCCCCGGTGCCAGCATCAGTTCCACAAGCTCCGGTATTATGGTTCTGGAGAACGGGGCCGGCACCGTGAGCATTACATCCGGCTACGACATCACCGTCAGCAGCGGCTCGGCCATTTCGACCTTCGCCTTCTCGTCCGGCAACCAGACCGTCACCGTGACGGGCGGAAGGATCTCCGCCTACGGGTCGGCGGTTTCGCTCTATGGCGAGAGTTCGAGCAATCTCATCTTCAACATGAGCGGCGGTACCCTCCTCACGTCGGCCGATTTCGGAAGTGGCGGTCTCAATCTGGATCAGCAGGGCACAGGCAATGCCACCGTGAACCAGACCGGCGGTTCGATCGGGCTCGCCGCCACGCCGATCGCCGGCGCCGGCGTTTACGTCAGGACCAGCGCCGGCAACATCGATGTCACGACGGCTGACGTCTATTCGGCGTATATCGGCATCCGCACGATCGCAGGCGGCAACGGCAGCGTCACGATCACGAACTACGGCACGGTGCGCTCGACGAACGACGACGCACTCGGCAGCACCGCCGGCTCCGGGTCCACGACCATCACCAATCATGGCTCGCTGCTCGGCAGCGGTCCTGACCCGGTCATGGGGGCCGTCTCGACGAGCGGAACGATCTCGATCGACAACGCCGCCGGCGCCCTCATCAGCAGCACGCTTGCCGCGCCGGAAACGCGCTGGGCCATCATGACCAGCGGCGGCGCAAGTACCATCACGAACAGCGGCACCCTCTACGGCCGGATCACGCTCGGGAATGCGTCCAATACGATCAGCAATGATGGGACGTGGAGCACGACCGGCATCAACTCTTTCGGAAGCGGCAGCACCACCCTGTCCAACACCGGCATCCTGAACGCCGGTAACGGCACCACATTCGGCGGCGGCTCACTCACATTCACCAGCACGGGCACCTTCACTCCCACGGGCACCGTCACGGTGAACGGAAGCCTCAGCCTCGGCGGCATCTACCAGGTCAACCTTGCCTCCGGCGGCGCCGACAAGACCGTCGTCAACGGCACGGCGACGCTGACCGGTGGCATCGCGCGCGCGGTCCAGCTCGGCGGCGGCTTCGTGGTCGGACAGAGCCTCGTGATCCTGACGGCGACCGGCGGCCTCAGCGGCACCTTCAGCAGCCTCGACCTCACCGGCTCGATCAAGGCCCATCTCGGCTACGACGCCAACGACGCCTACATCGTCGTCGACCAGGCGGCGCTGGCCGACTCGCTCGTCAACGGCACCATCAACCAGCGTAATGTGGCCAGCGGCATCGACGCCGCGCTGAACGGCGGAGCGGCCTCCGGCAATTTCGCCTCGATCTTCTCGCTGTCCGGTGCAGCTCTCACATCCGCGCTGGACAGCCTCTCCGGTGAGGTGGCGACGGGCGCGGCAACGACCGCGTTCCAGTCCATGAACGGCTTCGTCTCGCTGCTCACCAACACCGGTCACGCCGCCTTCGGCGGCCAGGCCGCGAACGGCGGCGCCATGGGCTATGCTGAAGAATCCCGCGTGCCGCCGGCATTTGCGTCGGCCTATGCGTCAACCTCCCCGGCCCGCGCCGCGCGCGAGCCTCAGTCCGCGCTCGACCGGCGCTGGGGCGTGTGGGGCGGCAGCTATGGCAGCGCCGGCAAGGTCAACGGCGAAAGCGTCGTGCTCGGCTCGCATGACGTGACGCCGCGAACCTATGGCGTCGTGGCCGGCGCCGATTATCGCGCCAGCGCCGATACGGTGCTGGGCTTCGCGCTCGCGGGCGGCGGCACCAACTGGGGCCTGAGCAACGGCCTCGGCAGCGGCCGGAGCGATGTGTTTCAGATCGGCGCCTACGGCACGCACCGGGTGGGCGCCGCCTATCTGTCGGGCGCGCTGGCCTATGCCTGGAACGGCATCAGCACGAGCCGCACCGTCAATCTCGCCGGCGTCGATCAGCTCAATGCGCGCTTTGACGGACAGACCTTCGCCGGACGCATCGAGGCGGGCTATCGTCTGACCACGAATATCGTCGGAGTTACTCCCTACGCGGCCTTGCAGGGACAAAGCTTCTACACGCCGGCCTACAGCGAGAGTTCGGCGTCTGGAACGGGTGCCTTCGCGCTCGCCTATGCCTCGCGCAGCACCGCCACGCTTCGGACCGAGCTCGGCAGCCGGTTCGACAAGACTGTCGCTGCCGGCAACGATGCCACGCTGTCGTTCCGTTCGCAGCTTGCCTGGGTGCACGACACCAACACCGACCGGGCGATGAGCGCGGCGTTTCAGGCGCTGCCCGGATCGGCCTTCACCGTCTACGGCGCGGCGGCCCCGAAGGACTCGGCCCTGCTCTCCTCCGGCACCGAGCTGCGCTTCGTCAACAATTTGACGCTGGGCGCAAGGGTGACCGGAGAATTGGCCGGCAGCGCGCGCGGCGTCTCGGCCCAGGGATCGCTGCGCTACGCCTGGTAGCGCAGCATCGACCTTTCACAAAGCCTCCTAGATGATGCCTTGCTTCCGGAGAACTTCGATCTTCCCGGCATCATAGCCGAGCTTGTCGCCGAGCACCTCCTGGGTGTGCTCGCCGAGCAGCGGCGGGGCGCGATATTCGGTGATGGGGGTGCCCGAGAGGGTCAGCGCGTTGCGGATCAGCGACAGTTCCGGCTCGAACTTGTGCTGCGTCTTCACCCGCATGCCGCGCGCCTGCACGTGCGGATCGGAGAACACCTGCTCGAAATTGTTGATGGGCCCCGAGGGCACGCCCGCCTCTTCCAGCTTTTCCAGCCAGTAGGCCACCGGCTGCTTCAGGAACAGGCCGGCAAAGATCGCCATGATCTCCTTGCCGTGCACGACGCGGTCGTTGTTCTTGAGAAAGCGCGGATCGTTTGCCAGCTCCGGCTCGCCGAGCACGGCGCAAGTCTTCCGGAACTGGCCGTCATTGCCGACCACCAGCATCAGCTCGCCATCGGTGCAGCGGAACACGCCGGCCGGCATGCCGCCATTGCCCCAGGTGCCGCGGCGCGGCGGCGTCTTGCCGTTGACGAGGTAGATCTGCAGCCAGTGCGACAGCGAGGCGATGACGGTGTCGAACAGGCAGACGTCGATGTGCTGGCCCTGCCCGTTGTTGGCATCTCGATGGTAGAGCGCCGAGAGAATCCCGATCGAGGTGTTCATGCCGGTCATGTAGTCGACGATCGACGGGCCGACCTTCATCGGGCCCTCGCCCGGCTCGCCGTCCATGTGGCCGGTGACGCTCATCAGGCCGCCCATCGCCTGCAGGATGGCGTCGTAGCCGGCGCGCGGCGCATACGGGCCGGTCTGGCCGAAGCCGGTCACCGAGCAATAGATGATGCCGGGATTGATCGCCTTGATGGTCTCGTAGTCGAGGCCGTAGCGCTTGAGATCGCCGACCTTGTAGTTCTCCATGAAGACGTCGACATCCTTGGCGAGCTCGCGGATGATCGCCTGCCCCTCGGGTTTGGCGATGTTGACGGTGACCGACTTCTTGTTGCGGTTGGCGCAGAGATAGAAGGAATTGTTGTTGTTGGCCTTGCCCTCGGGGTCGGTCAGGTAAGGCGGGCCGAAGGCGCGCGCATCGTCGCCGGTGCCCGGCCGCTCGATCTTGATCACCTCCGCGCCGAGATCGCCCAGCATCTGGGCCGACAAAGGCCCGGCAAGGACGCGGGTGAGGTCAAGGATCTTGATGCCTGAGAGCGGCAAGGCCGACATGTCGATTTCCTCCGGGGAACTGAATCTTGGCGCGGCGGCTCCAGCCAAGCCGCGCTCCCTGCGGATACACTATTTTAGGGCTCTGAGCACTGCGCTGGGGGCATACGGCTATCTCCTGCCGGCCCAGAGGCCGTCGCCGCAACCTTCCGCGCCGCGAATATTCCGCCGATCGGCTCAAGCCGCGGCAGGCACCACAAGCGGCCGACGCCGCGCAAGCAGGAGCAAGATCAGCACCGTCGCACAGGAGCAGACGAAGGTGAGACCGAGTGCACCGCGGCTGCCGAATGCGGTGAGCAGACCGACGAGGAGTGGCGGCGAGATCGCGGAGGCGAGATTGAGCGGCAGCGCGATCATCGACATCGCCTTGGCGAACTCGGCCTGGTCGTAGAACACGAGCGGGATGGTGGCCCGCGCCACCGCCATTGCGCCGCTGCCGGCGCCATAGAGCAGGATGAAGGCCGCAACCGCCCAGGTCGCGCCCTCGCTCAGCATCAGGAGCAGCATCGCGACGGGCAGCGCGGTGCCCGCGACGAGCCCGGTCGTGATCCCGTCCCACCGCCCGCCGCCGAGGAGATCGAGCCCGCGGGCGCTGACCTGGATCACGCCCAGCATGGAGCCGAAGAGGAGTGCCTGCGCCGGCGCCAGTCCCTCCGCCCGGAGCAGCTCGATCATGATGGCGCTGATGCCGAAATTGACGAAGGCGTTGAGCGTGATCGCGGCAACCACGAGGCCGAAAGTGCTCTTTGGAATGACAGGCGTCGGTGACGACTTGGCCGGCTCGCCGGCATCACCCCCGGCGATCTTCCGGCGCGGTGCGAGCGCATAGAGCGGGAGGCTGACGACGAGCATCATCGCGGCATAAACGAGGCACGTTCCCCGCCAGCCGAGGTGACCGCTCAGGAACGACGTCGTCGGCCAGAAGATGCTGCTGGAGAGGCCCGTCACCAGCATCAAGGCCCCGATCGCGTGCTTGGCCTGCCGCCCGGCGATCTCGTTCAACATGATATAGGCGCCGGTCGACAGCGTGGCGCTGCCGGCGATGCCGAGCACGATCCAGGCGGCGAAATAGAGCATCGGCTCGCGCGCAAGCGACAGCAGCACGAAGCCCGGCACGGTCACGACGGTGCCGACCATCATGACCGTCCGTGCGCCATGCCGCGCAAACGATTTGGCGAGCCAGGGCGCACACAGGCCCATCGAGACGTAGAGAACGGATGTGCCGGCGAACACTGCCGGCAGGCTCATGCCGAGGTCAGTGGCGAGATCGCGTCCGACGATGGCAGGAAGCCCGATCGTGCCCCATCCGACCAGCTGCGTGATGGCGAGCACCAGCAGGACACCGATCAGCCTGCTATCAGATTTCAAGAACCGCATTCCAGACGTCGCCTGCCCTGCCGGGCGCAGATCGCGCCTGTGGCGCCTCTCTTAGCGGGAGACGCAGCATACGGGAACGCCGGCCGCCGAATGGCAGAAGGCAGCCGGGAGCATGTCGGCAGGAGGCAGCATCGCTGGCGACCTATGGCGAGCCATCAAGTTGAACTGGCCCGCCGGGCTAACACAATTACCCGGTTATGCGAGAAACCTAACATGATGTTAGGTATGTCCGGAGCGCGAATTCCGGGCCGCGGCCACGCTCTCAGGCTGGCAGCTCGGCAATCCGCCTAGGGCTATCGCATGTGACAGCTCGGAAACTGCCGAGCGCGTTCGGCCTGGCGCTCGTGACAATTGTTACCTTTTGGGTGTAGTCAAATTTGCAAGCGATACTCTTTGCAAAAACTGCATCGATACTGTCACGGCTTGAGATTTCCCACCGGATGGCCTTGCTGCAAATCATAGAACTAGCTTGGGGCTGGAAGGGCTTTAGGCCTGCTTCCATCATCGCGTGCAACGCCTTTGGCAATCTTATCGTCAAAGACACAGCCGGGGCCTATTGGCGAATAATTCCTGAGGAGCTCTCATGCGCAGTAGTCGCACGAGGAGACGACGATTACGCCGCTCTGAAAGGTGATGCGGATTTTATGGCAGATTGGGCGATGACTAATCTACAACAAGAAGCCCTCGGTAGCCTCGGCAACGTACCCGAGGGGCACTGCTACTGCTTCAAAATTCCTGCAGTGCTCGGCGGTGAGTACGGTGTCAGCAACCTCGGTACGATTGCGTTGGAAGAATTGATAGCGGTCGCCGGTAACCTCTCGTTCCAGATGGATGGGCTACCTGATGGAACGCCCGTGCAATTCGTCATCAAACCTGCTGAATGAGTGCTACGACGCCCTGCCGGCGCAGCGGAGTTGCGCTTCACGATCGGGATCGCTGCGGCACGGGCGGCTGATCGTGCGATGACGCCAATTCACGCGGTATGGCCGGGATCAACGTGCTTCGGCGTCTCGCGCTGCGGGGTCATCTTCGCAGGATCAGGCGCACCGGGCACGCCGCGGGGACCCAGCTGCTCGCGCTGGATGTCGTCCTCGGAGCGCGATGGCTCGACGCCGTTGGGCTCGCGGGGCTTGTCATCGCGTCTTCCTTCTCAAGCGTTGTCCGGGACGCCGAGTGCGTTGCCCCCTGCTTCGCGGCCGGGCACGCTGACCTGGACTTCATGTCCCTCACGAAGCGCGAGGGATGCGGCGGCGACCGCGGATTCGAACGCAGCTTCCTTGGTGGCATAGGTATTCCTGACGTCGCCATCGTGCAGCACGCCCCATTGGTCCCGCACCGGCACGATGGCATATTGAGCAAGGCCCATTGTCCCACTCCTGGCTTTGAGTTTCAAAAGAACGTCCGTCAGACAACGCGCGCGCGGGCCTAACGTTGCGTCAGTTGCGGATGCGCGGCGGTGACGCGCCAGACCGTGTTGCCGCTGTCGTCGGCGACCAGCAGTGCGCCTGATTTGTCGATGGCCACGCCGACGGGCCGGCCGCGCGCCTTGTTGTCGCTGTTGAGGAAGCCCGTCACGACGTCCTGCGCCGGTCCGCTCGGCTTGCCGTCGGCGAACGGCACGAACACGACCTTGTAGCCGTTGAGCACCTGCCTGTTCCAGCTGCCATGCTCGCCGACAAAGGCGCCGCCGCGATAGGCCGCGGGCAAGCTCGTCCCGGTGTTGAAGGCCATCCCGAGCGGCGCGACGTGCGAGCTCAAGGCATAATCCGGCGCGATCGCCTTGGCGACGAGATCCGGCCGCTGCGGCTTGACGCGGGGATCGACGTGCTGGCCGTAATAGCTGTAGGGCCAGCCGTAGAAGCCGCCATCCTTCACTGAGGTCATGTAATCCGGGACCAGATCGGGCCCGAGCTCGTCGCGCTCGTTCACCACGGTCCACAGCGCGCCGGTCTGCGGCTCGAAGCTGAGGCCGTTGGGATTGCGCAGACCGCTCGCGAACACGCGCCAGCGTCCGCTGGCACGATCGACCTCGAGGATGGCGGCGCGATTGTGCTCGGCCTCCATGCCGTTCTCGGTGATGTTGCTGTTGGAGCCGACGCCGGCATAGAGTTTTGAGCCGTCGGGACTGGCGACCAGGCTCTTGGTCCAGTGGTGGTTGATCGGCCCGCCCGGCAACCCCGTCAGCACCGTGCCCGGCGCGGTCATCTTCGTGTCGCCTTCCTTATAGGAATATCGGACGATCGCATCGGCATTGGCGACATAGAGATCGTTGCCGACCAGCGCGATGCCGAACGGCGAGTTGAGATGGTCGAGAAAGACGCTTTGCGTATCCGGCACGCCGTCGCCATTGCTGTCACGGAGCAGCGTGATGCGGTTGCCGGGGCCGGTGTCGTCGCTGCCCGAGGTCGCCCAGGACTCGATATATCCCATGACGATCTCCTTGGGCCGCTTGATGCCTGCCCCCTTCGGCGCCTTGGATTCCGCCACCAGCACGTCGCCATTGGGCAGCACGTAGAGGAAGCGCGGATGCTGCAGGCCGGTCGCGAAGGCCTTGATCTGCAGGCCCTCGGCCACAGAAGGCGCTTCGTCCTTCTTCCAGCCGACGATGCGCGCGATGTGCATGGGCGGCAGCAGATATTGCTGGATGTCGGGAAGTTTCGGGTTGGCGCCGATCTGCGCCTTGGGATCGCCGCTGCCGTCATCGCAGCCGGCCAGCAGCAGCAACGAGGAGCACAGCAGCGCGCGGATCATTGGGAATGTCATCGCGCAACTCCGACGCCATGGCGATAGACCAGGGCCCAGCCGAGCCAGCCGGTGACCGGCAGGATCAGCACGGTGACCACGGACAGAACGAGCCCGGTAGGCCAGACCGAGGTCCAGGCATCGCGGGTGTGGATCAGCGCGTTGACGATGGCGAGGACCAGCGCGAGCGCGTTTCCGATCATATGCGGCCAGGCCGGCGTCTGCGCCCGCACCTGGCGGTTGCCCAGGAAATCAGTGAGGCCCGCGATCGCCGCCAGCACGCCGAAGACAACGCCGACGAGCAGCAGCCAGGCGGAAAAATCCGCCCACATGATCTCGGCGCTGGCGACATAGGCGATGTCGGTGAGAAGCGCCCCGATGAAGCACGCGATCGGGATCGGCACCAGCATCGGATGAATCGGATGACCCGCGATCTGCGCGGTGGTGCGCACGCGCACGTCTTGCTGCACGGCTTGGCCTCGTGGCTATCGGTTCTGCCCGACCGGCCAACTCGTGCGCGGTGTGATGGTTCCTAGCTGCGCGGCAGGCCCAGCCGCTCACGAACCTCGTCATCCTCGATCGCCTGACCGAGGTGCGCATCCCTGCCCGATTCCCTGCCGGCTTCGAAATCTTCCGCGACCGCCTCGAGTGTTCGAAACGCATCGCCCGCGCTTGGCGCGGTGGCGAGATGAGCGATCGACTGGCCGTTGACCGTGAGATCGGCCTCGCCCCAGGGTGTGGTGTCAATCTCCAGGCGGTCGCCGCCGGCGTTTGCGATGAAGTGCTGGACGGTGGATTTGGAGGTCGGCAAGGAGAGGTCCGGCGTCCAGTCGATCGGCTTGTCGGTCATGTCGTGGTTGTCCCGAAGTTGCGACCAACCGATAGGCGATCCGGCGAGCGGGGCATTGACCTGGATCAGGGACCTGGATCAGGCGCAGCCACCCATCCCGTTCTCCTCGTCCGGGTTAATAAGCCTGATCCGCTACTTTTTGCTGAGATCGATGCCGAGATGCGCGGTGGGTTTCCCTGGGTTTGACGGCCCGTGTGGCTGCCGCCCATGTCAGTGGACGGGGGGAAGCAGAGCCAGATTCCGCCGAGGGGATGGAAGCGGTTCGGCCTGCTCCGGCGATCGTCCAGACGACGCGCCCTTGCACCGCGGTAACCCCGCATTCGGCTCCCAACCTGGGGTTGCGGCACACGCGGTCTCTGATAGATTGTGGGAATTCGAGACGGTGGGGTATATTTTATGAGACGAATACTGATCTCATTATTACTGGTCGCTGTCGTTTTTCTCGGTGGGTTCTTCGCCTGCCACGAGGGCTGGTTCAAACAGAAGCAGCCTGAACTCAACGTCCTTATCTGGGGAGGATACGAAACCCTCCTTGCCCCGTTCGAAAAGCAGCACGGGGTCAAAGTCAACTACAAGACGTTTTTCGGCGGCGACGCGATGTTCGCGCTCTTCACGCAGTCGCGAGGCGTCTACGACGTCGTCGTTGTTGATCCCGAATACATAAGGAAGCTGTACGACCTAGGACGGCTTAGTCCGCTCGACGGCGCCGGACTCGATACGTCTTCGTATTTCCCCTACTTCAAGACGTTCCCCCTGTCGTCGATCGACGGAAAGCTTTATGCGCCCGTGGTCGAGTTTGGCTCTCTCGGACTCGTCTACAACACCGCGCACATCACGGAGGCCGAAGCCGGCAGCTATGCCATCCTGTTCGATCCCAAGGTCAAGGGACGGGTCGGAGTTTGGGATTGGTACCTGCCGATCATGGGCGTCCTGAGCAGGAGCTTGGGAAACGAGCACCCATACGACATCAACGATGCCCAGTTTGACGCCCTGAAGGGCCGGCTATCGGAGTTGAGGCCGCAAGTCAGGGCCATCGCCGGCTCATTTCCGGAACTGATGACGGCCCTTGGCAATGAAGATACCTGGATCGTTCCGGGCGGAGCGGAATGGTCCGCGCTGGCACTCAAGCGACAGGGCAAACCTTTCGATTGGACCATCCCGAAAGAAGGCGGGGTCATGTGGGTCGATACATTGGTGCTTCCCAACGATGCACCTCACCCGGAGACCGCCAAGCTCTTCATCAAATGGATGATGGCACCCGAAGCTCAGGCCGCCCTGTCGCAAAAGCCCGCTTACAGCTCCTACGTGCCGAATGAGAAAGCCTACGAGTTGATGCCATCCGAGCACCGAAAGCTGCTCAAGTGGACGACGGCCGCCGAAATCGAAGCGATGGTGGCGAAGCTCGCCGTCCGCACGCTGCCGGTGCAGCAAACGGAGAAGACGTGGCAGAGCGCCTGGGAAGCGTTCAAGGCCGGCAAGTAAACTGCCATCCTCGGGGCAAAATGAATGTACGGAAATCTTTTCCTTAGCTCTGTTTTCCAGAATCTTAGCTCCATACGCGACTTCATCTGGCGTGAAGTCCAAAAGCAAAGCATGCTGAAATGCATTTCATTCCAGACCGAGCACGTGCTCCTCTATCCGGCAACGATCAGGGGAGAGATTCGAGACGCCATTGAGGGAAGCGACTTCTTCATAGTCTTGATCGGCCCGCAGTATGGCACGAAGATCAGCGGATCGGGGCTTCCTTCCGACGACAGCCGCGACGACTGGGATCTATCTTTCGGCCATTGGGAGCTCGAGCTCGCACTCCAACGTTTGGCATCAACGACCAAACCTCATTCCAAGGTCCCCATAACCGACCCGGTGAAGCGTCTCTTGCTGGTGAACCTTGTCACCAAGGCAAATTCATCGTTATCCGACCTCCGCCGGCTACGGGAATACGCAGCCCAGAAAGCCGACCAATTGGGCGTGATTTTCGAAACAATTCAGGTTCGCCTTCCAGGCGCCTCCAAATCCAAAAAATCCAGAGCACGCCAATATCAAATCAGCGACCCTGGCCTGTGGGAGGCCAAGCTTCGTGGCTTTCTATCCCGCGCCAACGATCTCTCGGAAGACCTCATGCACGAGAAATCGCTCAAAACTTTTCCCATCGAGAGGAACAGGAACATCCACGTCGCTGGTTGGAGCGGCATTGAGGAGAACAAGCTCTATGAGGCCTTTATAAGCGATGGCTATCACAGCGACTCGTTCTCGTTTCTTACCATGGATCGCAGCCTCATCGAGGTGCCCAGCTCTACTCGCTATTTCCCGCGCCTGGAGCATCCCTTCCTGCAATTCGACTTTTTGTTCTCGGATATCGAGGTCGTGAACTTTCACAAGGAACGAGGGTACATCGGGCCGCTGGCCCCGCTCGATGGAGAGAGCTACATTCGCGCGCGCTTTGCTGACTCATCGTTCAGCGCGAACGTCCGGCGTCATCGCGAGAGCTTCTACCCGAACGAGCAACTCCACGCAGTCCCGCTACTCTACGGCTTCAACGAAATCATCACAGCCGCCAACAGCCCGATCCTCAATGCAAACAAGGCTGCAGGACAAATCGGGCCAGCTTCCACCAGCTATTCTGCCTTCGACCTGCCGACCTTGCTGGGCCAAGGTCGTAGCGTCGTACTTTGGGGGTGGTGGGTCGTTACATTTCCGATCATCCTTCTGGCTCACGCGACTGCAGTTTTCGAGCAAAGGCGAGCGGCGGGCGAGCCCTTCACGGACTTCCTGGGATTGAAGGAGACGCACATCCAATCCGTTCGTACATTCTCCGACTGGATCATGAACTTCGCTCGAAACTCGCCGCAAGAGTTTGAGTTGTGCATCGGTCTCCTGGTGACATCGATCCGAGATGCTTATCAGAAACACCCCGACCCCGCCTCCCCCAAAGTCGTCAGAAGCCTTGATACATTAACCCACGTCCTTCGCGACGGCGACGCGGACGTCGTCCTCGGAGGAACGAGCGCAGTTCTCGCCACCTGCAGAGAGACTGAACGTCAATACGAAACTATCATTCCCAAGGAAGGCGTGTTTACCTGGATCAACTGCATCTGTCCAACTCCGAACGCAAAGGCTGACTTCCTCGGCAAAATCGTGGAGCATTGGTCGAAGCCCGACACCCAGATACGGTTGAGCCTTGGTGTTGGCACTGATGAAGTTTTCGACCCGTCTGTTCTCTCCAAGCAATATGTCGGGATTCCAGCAAATCAGTTTGCGGAACGGATATTCTGCGACAAGATTCAATCTTCTCCGCAATTGGGCTCTATCCATCGAACCCTGCGCGCCCTGGCCGCCCGTAAAGTCGACCCATCGCTCGGTTCGTCGTCCTGGGTTCGCCCGTTCCCTCAAGAGCAGGCAGCCTTTCTGATGGAGTACTACTGGAACGTGCTCACGCGCGAATTGAACGCAGATTTCAAGCGTTGAGCTCATGCGATCTCAGCCCGCCAGACCAACGCTGATCACGGCTCTTTACAGTGCGCAACTGCTCGTCATCGTCATCCTATTCTTCGGCGCACTGGGGAATGTCCTGCTGCTTTCGTTCGGGACAGGCCCCTCCTCGATCGCCAATGGCGGGTTCACGTTGACCCACTACCGGGAGGTGCTCACGAGCCCTCGCGTCGCGGGAGCAGCGATCAACTCCCTCGGGTTGGCAGCCGCGACGACCCTGATCACCCTGCCGCTGGCTCTGGCGACCGCCCGGCTGCTGGTCGCGCTACAGTCACCGATGGCACGGCTCCTGATCGGTAGCCTCGTCATTGTTCCGCTGTTGTCAAACCCGGTGCTCCGGATGCTCGGCTACAGCGTACTGCTCAGCGACGGCGGTCCGCTTGGCTGGCTCGTCTGCGGCAGCACCGCCTGTTCGGGCCTTCTGTTCACGACGCCCGCCGTCGTCATCGGCGTGGTTTCGAACGTTCTTCCCATCTGCACCCTGATCCTGTTCATCCAGTTGCTTCGCATCCCGGCGACGCGAATCATGGCAGCACGAAACCTCGGAGCCGGAACGTGGAGCATCTGGTGGCGGATCGAAATGCCCCAATGCGCGACCGCCCTGGTCGCAACGGCCCAGCTCTGCATCATCTTCGTCATCGGTGACCTGCTGGCACCGTCCGTCCTTGGCGGCAGCACCCTGTACACATTCGCGGCCGCCGTAAATGATCGGATGAAGATCGATGATTGGGCAACCGCGGCCACAATGTCCGTGCTGCTCATCATGCTGGTTTGCCTTGCCATTCCACTGGTTCTCAGGGCCATGCGCAGATCCAGGTCTTCGGCAAGATCATGAGCCCCGCGCGCCCACATAGGCCATTCGTATCGCCGGCAATTCAGCTCGGTGTCCTTGGCCTCGTCGTGCTGTACACCCTCAGTCCCCTCGCCACGATCCTGGTCGAATCGCTTATTCCCGGCAGGAACCAGGCACCTTCGGACTCCTTGCTGACACTGCGGGCCTATCGGGATGCCGTCGCCGACAGCACCTTGAGGCAAGCCATCTTCAACAGCCTTGTGATCGCCGTAACCACGGGGCTGCTGTCCGGCATCCTGGGTTTTTTGTCGGCTCGGCTGGTTCACGAACTGTCAGCGCGGCTGGTGCTGGCCTGCATGATCGTCACGAGCATCCCGGCTATCCTTCCCCCGATCATTTCGGGGTTCTCGCTGCATGTCTACTACCAGCTCATCGGCATCGACGGAACGCTGATCGGCATATTGGCGGCTCACGTCATCTACGTATCGCCCATCGCGTTCTTCCTGCTCTACATCGCAGAGAGCGGCCTCAATCCGGAGATCGAGGATTGCGCGCGCAATATGGGAGCATCGGAAATGCAGATCGCCGCTCAGATTGCCTTTCCCCAACTCGCGAACGTCTTCGTGGGAGCATCCACGATTTGCGCACTGGTTTCCTGGAACGAGTTCATGATTACCTGGTTCGTCAGCGGCTTCCAGAAGACGATGCCGACCGTGATCTATGGCATGATGGGCAACACACTGGATCCCAGTCTCTATGCCGCCGGAACACTTGTGACGCTACTGTCATTCGTCCTCATGGTGTCGTCGGCCGTTCTGATGCGGAAACAGATCATGTATGGCCTCGCGCGCAGATGACCGGCGCCTCTCCAGTGCTGCTCGATGTCGCCGGAGTGAGCCACGCCTACGGCCATTCCCGGGTGTTGCGGGACGTATCCGTTGCGATCTCCGATGGCGAATTCCTGTCGATCGTCGGGCCGAGCGGATGCGGCAAATCCACCTTGCTCAAGATCATGGCTGGCTTGATTGCCCCCATCGCCGGCGAGGTGCGCTTCAACCACAGGCCGATCCTGGACCTCGCGCCGGCCGAGCACGGCGTCCTCATGATGTGGCAATCGCTTGCCCTGTTTCCCCATCTCAGCGTTGGCGCGAACGTCGCATTTGGGCTCGCTATCCGGAAAGTCGACAGGCAAACGCAAGGGCGACGCGTCGCGGAAGCCCTGAAGCTCGTCGAATTGCCGGGCTTCGAGAACCGGACAATCGACACCTTGAGCGGAGGTGAGCAGCAGCGCGTTGCATTGGCCCGCGCATTGATACTCTCCCCGAGAGTTCTCCTGCTTGACGAACCGTTCGGAGGTCTCGACCGGCATTTGCGCCTGCGACTGATCACGACGCTGCGACAGCTTCACTTGCGTCTCGGCATGACGATGGTCATGGTCACTCACGAGCAGAGCGAGGCGATCTCGTTGTCGATGCGGATTGCGGTCATGCGTGACGGCCGGCTCGAGCAAATCGATACGCCCGCCAATGTCCTGGAACGTCCACGGAGCCGGTTTGTGGCCGAATTCCTTGGAGACCGGAATGTGGTTCTCGGCCACATCATTGAGCTCGCCGGAGCAAGCGTCCGCGTAAGGACCGAAATGGGAGACTTGACCGCGGTCCTGCCCGACTGGCTTTCCGAGCGTCCCTCCCTCGATGACGAGGTCGCCTATGTGATCGATGCCGACAAGATCCACCTTGGCGACGACCGCGAGAATCGGCTGACGGCGACCGTCGAGGCCGTGGTGAAGACCGGCATGACAGAGACGATTGAACTCAGTCGAGATTCCACCGCGAGCGTGAAGCTCCAACGCGCCGCCGGAGCCGAACGCCCGCGCGTCAGTCCCGGCGAGCAGGTCGGTCTCACCTGGTGGACCAGTGACGCTTATATCCTGTCAAGCCAAGGCGGCTAAGACTTCTCGAATACGAGGTAGCCGAACCGCAGCCTGTCTTCTCGCAGATTGACGATTTGGCTCGCGCACATCTCGGACCAGCGCGGTAGCAAGATCTCAAAGCCCAATGCAGGAGCTCCGGAGACGGACGCGGCAGTTGTCCGGCGCCATTCGGCTTCGAACCACGCCTGCGCTCGTCCATCGATGCGACCGGTGATGTATTTGAATCCGGCAGCCCTGCACAAGGCGATCGTATCGCCTTCCGTGAGCAAGGCACTGGTCGTGCCGTCGAATGACCAGGGGACCGGAAAGTGAAGTCCCGGATTGGGCCCCTCAAAAATATCGTAGAGCGCCAACCTCCCGCCCGGACGCAATGCGCGAAAGAGATTGCGATAGAGCGCGCTCCTGGCGAAGATATTGGCTGCAGCCACCTGCATCCAGACGAAATCGAAACATTGTCTGGGGAAGCTGTAGTCGACAGCGTCGCCATGGATGAGTTCGATCTTGCCCGATAGCGTCGCGCGTTCCGTAAGCCCCGAGGCGACGTCGAGGAATGGTCTCGTGATATCGATGGCGAGAATCTCGCAACCGTATTCGGCTGCCAGTCTTCGAGAAGGCCCACCCAGTCCGCAACCAACATCGAGAACGTATGCTCCCCGGCTCAATCCCGCCAGACGTGCAAGTTCATGGGTCGCATCGTCATTCAGGCAATGAAACTCGTCCAAGGTCGCGAGCAATCCGCGGTCCTCTCGCGTGAGGTCCTCGGGGTACTTGCCCTGACGTCGGATCGCCTCTCTCACCGCCTCGACCGGGGCGATCGATTGCTGCTTGGCCCAGTACTCGGCCACGCTCCGATTGTCGCGAACGTTCCAAATTCCCTCCCGCCGGGTTCCTTCCTTGTCACGGAGGATGGCCGGCGGCCGCCGCAAATCGAGCACGGCGGGCGTGACAAGCGGCCGGGCGATCGGAACAAGCGTGGTGGCTTCCATTGCTATTTTCCCGCCGGATAACTGAAATCGCCCAGGTGAACCTACTACATCACATAGCGGGCTTCATTATGAGTCTTCAGAAAATCTACCATCTCGTCGAACGAAAGTTGCTCCATCTCACGCATGGTTTCGAGCCGTTCAGGAATGGTCGACGCGTGATTGAAGCGCTGCAATATCTGATGCAGATCGGCTCGGTAGGTCCGGTATCTCTCCAATTCGCGGGCGGGTTGAAGCCCTTCTTCGAGCGCGCGCATGGCTAGCGCCGCGATGGCGATCCATATGGCGACAACATTTACCCAGGGGGGCGGCTCCAACGATCTGCCGCCGATCGCGAAAGCGCCGGCAATCAACAAATGAATGATCAGCAACGCTGCAATTCCAAACAGAGCCATATTTGAAAAAAACTTGATCTGCGCGCGGATCGTCGTCGGAAGAAAGCCACTTGCTTCACCCAGTTTGAGGTTGGCGTAGCCGAGCTGATATTCGATGCGCAGCTCGCGATAGGCTGCAAAAATCTGCTCTCCGAGAGCCGGCCCGGGATCGGCGACCGCAGCCGGGGTGCCCTCGTTGAAGAGCCACGGGCCGCTCGCGGGATTCTCCGAAACCAGATCCGTGAACTCCGGCTCGCGCCCGTCGATAATTCGGGCCTTGAAGGTAGCGAACCACGCTTCGCGCTGCTTTCTATAATTGTCCTCGGCCGGCTTCCCACTCAGAGATGCGACCAACTCGTTCCAACGAAAGACCATCGCCTGAAAGTGGAATTGCCGAAGACGCTCGGTCACCAGTCGGTTCTTGAGCCATTTGGCCTTCGCGCGCGACCAGAGCACACCTCTAATACCGAGCACGACGCTTGCGACCCCGCACAGCGCCGCAAGACACTCCAGAAGTCTCGCGCAATCTTCCGGCAGATCCTTAAGCAAGGGCGCCGCAGCGGCAACCATCAGCGCGATGGACCCGAGCATGACTGCGATCACGCCCCAATCTCGACCATCCTTCTTTGCCTGGTTTGCCGGTCTGTCGTAGTTGCCGAACTCGTCGATCAGCTCGCGATGTTCCAGTACATGCATCAGGTTCGGAAAGCGGATGCGAGCCTGCGTGACGTCAGCAGGGTCTGCCAACAGATCGCTATTGTATCGATAGCCATCATCGTTCGGTGCCATGCGACCGCCCCCCGTGCGTGCGCCAGTGTCCCATCGTAACACACATCTTCATGTTGAGAAGACGCCAGTTGCGACCGTGGATAGCACCTGCCGAGGGCAATCCCGCGGCGGCTATAGCCGGCAATCAATCAGTACGAATAATCCACCCCCAGCTCACGATAGGCGTCAGCGAGCAGGCTTCGATCCCATCTGCGATCTGCATTGAGCCCCTCATTCCAAGCACAGGGCGTGGGTCTTGGAGCGCGCGAAGGGGCCCTGATTGGAGCGGGTGAAGGGAATCGAACCCTCGTATTCAGCTTGGAAGGCTGCTGCTCTACCATTGAGCTACACCCGCGTCAGGGGCTCCCTAACACGGCCGGGCGGCGGTCTCAACTACCCAGGGGATCGCCTTGCGGCGTCTTCCCCCACCTTGCAGGCCATGCCGGTTCCTGCGGATCCATCGCCCCCTTAACAGCGGCGGCAATGCCGCCTATATTGGGGTCTTCCGAAACCAACGAAAGGAGGTGATCCAGTGTCTTTTACCAAGCGCTGTCACCTCGCTGGGATCGCCCGCTAAGCTCTGAAAAAGGCTTGGCATCGGGGCGCTCTCAGCCCTGGACCAGCGAGCACGAAATCGGGCGCGACGGGGCCTCCCCGCCGCGCCTTTTCGTGGCCCGCGCGCTTCAGCCCGGCGGCTCGCCCGCCAGCACCTCGCGAATCTTCTCCGACAGCTCTGCCTTCCGGTAAGGCTTTCCGAGCAATGCCACGCCGGGATCCAGATGCCCTTCGTGGACGATGGTATTGTCGGTGTAGCCAGAGGTGTAGAGCACTCTCACGCCCGGCCGGCGGAGCCGGACGGCGTCGGCCAATTCCCGCCCGTTCATGCCGCCGGGCATGATGATATCCGTGAACAGGAGATCGAATTTGGCGCCCTGGTCGACCAGCGCCAGCGCGGACGCGCCGTCACCGGCCACGAGCGTGCGATAGCCGAGGCTGCCGAGCTGGGCGATGACATAGCCCTGCACCAATGGATCGTCCTCGACGACGAGGATCGTCTCGTGCCCGCGTGCCGTGACGAGCGGCTGAACCGGCGCCGTCCTCGCCGGCGCCTCGCCCTTCGACCGCGGCAGCAACAGCCGCATCACCGTGCCGCGCCCCTCCTCGCTCTCGATGGCGACGCTGCCGCCGGTCTGCTTGGCAAAGCCGTAGACCATGCTGAGCCCGAGCCCGGTGCCGCGACCGACGCCCTTGGTGGTGAAGAACGGCTCGAACACGCGCTCGCGGATGTCGGCCGGAATGCCATGGCCGGTGTCGCCGACCGCGACCATCACGAAGGCGCCGCGTACCGCGTCGCCCTCGCCGCTCGTGTCGTCGAGCTCGCGGTTCGCGGTCTCCAGGGTCAGCCTGCCGCCGCCCGGCATCGCGTCACGCGCATTGACGGCGAGGTTGACGATGGCGGCGGAGAGCTGCGACGGATCCGCCATCGCGGACCAGGCGTCGTCGGCGAGCCGGGTCTCGATCTCGATGTGCTCGCCGAGGATCGGCTTGAGCAGCTTCGCGGTCTCGATCACGAGGGCGTTGACGTCGATCTCGCGCGGCTCCAGCGGCTGGCGGCGCGCGAAGGTCAGGAGCTGCGAGGTGATCTCCGCGCCGCGCGCGGCCGCGTCGTCGATCAACTGCGCGATGGCGGAGAGCTCGGGCTTGTCCGCAAGCCCCTCCCGAATGATCTCGATGGTGCCGGTGATGACCGTCAGCACGTTGTTGAAATCGTGCGCGACGCCGCCGGTGAGCTGGCCGATCGCGTCCATCTTCTGGGCTTGACGCAGCCGCTCCTCGGTCTCGTGCTGCGCGGTGAGATCGGTCGCGGAGCCGCGGTAGCCCGTGAAGCGTCCGTCGGCGTCGAAGACCGGCTTGCCGTTGACGCTGAAATGATGCATCCGCCCGGTGGTATCGCGCCCGCGATATTCGAACTTCCGGAACGGTTCGTGACGGTCCAGCGTCGCCAGGTGCGCGCGCCACTTCTCGGACTCGGTCACGCGGTCGAGCGCGGTATCGATGCGGCGCGTGCCTATCCGTACCTTGGGATCCATACCGAAGGCGATCACCCGGTCGGAGAGGTAGGTGAAGCAGTGATCCGGCCCGGTCTCCCAGAACCAGTCGGACGCGGTCTCGGCATAGTCGCGGAAGCGCTCTTCGCTCGCCCGCGCCTCCGCTTCGGCGCGCCGGCGGATGGTCAGGTCGCGCTCGAGATTGGCGTTGGCCTCGCGCAGCTCGCCATAGGCTTGCTCCAGGTTCGCGCACATGGCGTTGAAGGCGTCTATCACCTTGTCCAGCTCGTCGGCATCATGAGGCGGCCGGCGCTCCAGGCGCAACGGCGGCGGCGGCCGCGCCAAATTGTACTTGCTGACGAACTCGGCGATGGCGACCAGATGCCGCGTCACCAGTAGATGGAACATGTAGATGATGAACAGCGAGACGAGGAACGTCTTCGCCGCCTGGCTCGCCAGAATGACCAGGGCCCGGTTCAGCAAGTGCTGATAGACGTCGGTCAGTGTGGCTTCGACATGGAGCACGCCAATCGGACGTGCGGTCCCCTGCACCTTGGTGTTCAAGGGATAGTCGCGCGTCACGATCGAGCGGGTACCCGGCTCGCCGACCGCCATGCGGATCGGATTGCGACGATCGGCAATCTCGCGCACCTCGGCGGCGCGGATGTCGGGCAGCCGCAGGATGCCGTCGAGCTGGAGCTTGAGCTGGTTCTGGTCGAGATTCCACAGGCTCTCGCCGAGGCTACCGGTCGTGCTGCGGCCGATCTCGTCGAGCCGCGTCTCGATCAGCCCGACCTCGCGATCATAATCGAGATAGAGCTGGAGCGCGGTCAGCGTCAGCGTCACGACCGAGGAGAACAGCAGCACGGCGGCGAGAAGCCGCAGCCCGACGCCGCTGCGCGTCCAATTGAACAGCCGCGACTCGGACATCGGAGGCGCAAGCGCGGCACCGATACCGGCCAGGCCCGGCTTCGCAGCCGCAGGCGCGATGACACGGCTGCGCTTGGGGTCCTCGTCACCTGCATTGGCCATGCACCACGTCCCCGGAATGGTGGCTCTCTGCTCCGGTCCACCGGTTGCAGTTTCGAGCAGTCCAAGAGTTGAGACGCCTGCCTCGTCACCCGATGCGCGCAATCACCCCGTCGGCCCGTGGGCGGCGGGTCATGTCTTGCGCCCAACGGCAGGATTTCCGCGCAAGCTAGCACCCCGCGTGTTAGAATGACATCGGTGAAAGTCCGGAACAGCTCGTGTGGCGGGCGGTAACGGTTGCCGGCGCACAAGTGCCAACTTGCGGTAGATCGCGCCGGCGTCCGTATCCAAGGGTAGCATACACGGCCGAAGGAGGCGCCTGATGTGGCAGCTCGTCGTTGCCTGCCTGTCGTTGCTCGCAGCCGGTCCCTCGCAAGCGCAGGACGTGATCCGGCTGGCGCGCATCGCCGACATCCCCGATCAATATGTCGGGGGCGAGATGCTGCGGGCCGTCTATGCCAAGCTGAACATCAGGCTGGAGTTCGAGGACGTCCCCGGCAAGCGCGCGCTCGCGCTGTCGAGCGCCGGCGAGGTCGACGGCGAGATCCAGCGGATCGGCACGCTCTCGCGGGACTACCCGACGCTGGTCCAGGTCACGCCGGCGATCAACTACATCGAGCCGGCGGTGTTCGCGACCAGGCTCCGGTTCGAGGTCAAGGGCTGGGATTCGATCAGGGACTACAGCATCGGGATCGTCCGCGGCGTCGGCTCCTCGGAAGCGGGCACGCGCGGGATGGCCCGCGTCACGGCGGCCACCAGCCTCGACAACATGGTCAAGATGCTCGACGCCGACCGTTTCGACGTCATGGTCACCGACCTCTTCAGCGGGCTCGCCGCGGTGAGGAAGCTCAATCTGCAGGACAGGATCTACCCGCTCTCGCCGCCGCTGGAGCGCATCCACATCTACCATCACCTGCATGAACGCCATCGCGATCTGGTGCCGAAGGTTGGCAAGGTGATCGCCCAGATGGAGGCGAGCGGCGAGCTGGCAGCGCTGCGCGAGGCCCTGGTCAAGCAAGTCCTGAACGGGAAGTGACGACTGCCGTGTCAGCCCGCGCGAAGCCGCTCGCGTAACGCAACGGCCGCAATCAGCATGCCGGCGCACCAGGCCACGACGGCGCGGTGGGGCTCCGCGCCGAGCAGCACCGTGACGATGCTGGTCAGCTGGCAAGGCACGATGGCCTTGCCCATCCGGCTCGTCAGCGCGAGCAGGAACGGCATCGCCGCGATCGATATTTGCAGGACATTCATGTCGAACGAATTTCGTCTTGAAGGCTTCAGAAGCCGCAGACATTGATGGCGCGGGGGCGCTTGCCGCGCCTGGTTTCCACGATGCGCTCGCCGCCATTCTCGGCCGAGCTGCCGTAATAGCGGTGATGGCCGCTTTGATCGTGCAGATCGGCCGTCTCCGATTGTCCGGTCCGACGCGCGTCGCAGATGATCTTGAAAACGGATTTGATGGTGTGACCCGACATTGCCGCCTCCAGCAGAAATCTTGTTGTTGTGGTCATCAGTCGCGCCCGCTTTCGGCGGCGTTCACACGGCAGGGGCGCTATCGGGTTTCAGGACGGTTTCGTCGCGGCCGGACCACGCAATATTTCGTGCATGAATCTCTTCCTGGGGATTGTCGGCACCGCCTGTGCTGCTACGTCCTTTGGATCCGTGCAGAAAAACAACGAGGGAACGATGCTCTACGCGATCCTGGCCTACCATGTGGAAGACGAGATCCTGTCCTGGACGCCGGAGCAGGACGCCGCGGTCGTGGCCAAAGTCATCGAGGTTCAGGCGCCCTTGCGGGCAAGCGGGCAGTTCGGGCCGGCCGCCCGCCTGGATGAGACCCGGAAGGCCCGCACCTTGCGCGGCCCCGGCGCGGGCATGGTGCTGGACGGCCCGTTTGCCGAGACCAAGGAGCAGCTTCTGGGCTTCCATCTGATGGAATGCGCCACCGAGGAAGAGGCGATTGCGGCGGCGCGGAAACTGCGTGCGGTCAACCCGACTGCGGTCTACGAAATCCGCCCGGTCAAGCTTTACGTGCCGGCCGATGGGTTCGGCGCGACGTCCGGGTGAGGCGCGGCCTTACGCGCCCGGCCCGGTCCGCGCACCGTAGAAGCGCTGGATCAGGAGCCCGCCGAAGGCGATGAACCACAGGAAGGGCGCGGCGTGCGGTGCGAAGGCCGCCACGATCGTGCCCGGAATGAACACGAGCAGCGGAAACAGCGAGGCCATGATCTCATGGCTCCAGCCGCCCAATATCCTCCACCATAGCCAGGCGTTGAGGCCGGCGATCGCGCTCAGATGCACGCCATAGAGCACTGCGACCGCGCTGCTCAAGGGATAGTTGGTGTAGAGGCCGTTGGTGACAGGCAGCAGCACGATCGAGAGCAGGAAGAACAAATTGAGCATCACCGCACCGCGGCTACCCACCGGCTGACGCGCCAGCCGCCGGTGATGGCTGATCCAGAATACGCCGGCAATGATGAAGCTGAGCGCGAAGCCGATCAGCTTGCCGGAATAGACCCGGGCCAGATCGTTCCAGTCGGGCGCGCCGGTAAACACCGCCGCCTTCGGCAGATCGTAGGCCAGCAGCGTCATGGCGACGCCGAAGATGGTATTGCTGAGCGACTCCAGCCGCCGCATCTCGAACTGCTCGGGCTTGAGTTCAGGCTTGAGTTCGGGCTTGGACTCGAAGTTGGGGTCGGTCATGCCGGCTGTGCGCTTTTCGGGCTGGAACCTTGGGCCTTCTTTTCCCTAGGTGTTAAATCGAGATGCGTCCAGCCGCATTGCGATTCGCGCCGGGATCGCCGACTCTCGCCCTTTCACCGGGGCGATTCGTGGCAACCTATCTGGACACGCTCAATGCGGAGCAGCGCCGCGCCGTCGAGCATGGGGTGGCCGATGGCGCGACCGTGGGCGCCCCTCTGCTCGTCATTGCCGGCGCCGGCTCCGGCAAGACCAACACGCTGGCCCACCGGGTCGCGCATTTGATCGTCGCCGGCGCCGATCCGCGCCGCATTCTGCTGATGACGTTCTCCCGCCGCGCGGCGGCCGAGATGGCCGGCCGGGTGGAACGCATCGCCCGCAAGGTGCTGGGCGAGAACAATGCCGCGATCATGCGCGATGCGCTTACCTGGGCCGGCACCTTCCACGGCCTCGGCGCGCGTCTGTTGCGCGAATATGCCGAGCGGATCGGCGTCGACCCCGCCTTCACCATCCACGACCGCGAGGATTCCGCCGACCTGATGAACCTGGTCCGGCACGAGCGCGGCCTGTCGAAGACCGAGAGCCGCTTTCCCGCCAAGGGCACCTGCCTGTCGATCTACTCGCGCTGCGTCAACGCCGAGATGGAGATCGAGAAGGTGCTGGGGCAGCACTATCCCTGGTGTGCGGGGTGGGCCGCCGAGCTGAAGGGGCTGTTCGCCGCTTACGTCGAGGCCAAGCAGGCCCAGCACGTGCTCGATTACGACGATCTGCTGCTGTACTGGTCGCAGATGATGAGCGATGCGCTGATCGCTGAGGAGATCGGCGGCCGCTTCGATCACGTCTTGGTCGACGAATACCAGGACACCAACCGCCTGCAATCCTCGATCCTGCTGGCGCTGAAGCCGGACGGCCGCGGCCTCACCGTGGTCGGCGACGATGCCCAGTCGATCTACTCGTTCCGCGCCGCCACCGTGCGCAACATCCTGGATTTTCCGCAGAGCTTCTCGCCCCGCGCGGAGATGATCACGCTCGACCGCAATTACCGCTCGACGCAAGCGGTGCTGGCGGCGGCCAACGGCGTTATCGGGCTCGCCCGCGAGCGCTTCACCAAGAACCTCTGGACCGACCGCAGCTCGGGGCAGAAGCCGCAGCTCGTCACGGTGCACGACGAGGTCGACCAGGCGCGCTACATCGTCGAGGCAGTGCTGGCGAACCGCGAGCAAGGCGCGATGCTCAAGCACCAGGCGGTGCTGTTCCGAACGTCCTCGCACTCCGGCCCGCTCGAGATCGAGCTGACCCGCCGCAACATTCCCTTCGTCAAGTTCGGCGGACTGAAGTTCCTCGACGCCGCCCACGTCAAGGACGTGCTGGCCTTGCTGCGCTTCGCCGAGAACCCGCGCGACCGCGTCGCCGGTTTCCGCATCCTGCATCTGTTGCCGGGCATTGGACCTGCGACCGCGCAGCGCGTGCTCGACCAGATGTCGGAGAGCACCGATCCGCTGCATGCGCTCGGCCAGCTTCCCGTCCCGGCACGCACCGGCGACGATTGGACCGCCTTCGTCCGCACCGTCGAGAATTTGCGCTATTCGGAATGGCCGGTCGATCTCGAACGCGCGCGGCTCTGGTACGAGCCGCATCTGGATCGCCTCCACGAGGATTCCGAGACGCGCCGTGCCGACCTGATGCAGCTCGAGCAGATCGCGAGCGGCTATTCATCCCGCGAGAAATTCCTGACCGAGCTCACGCTCGATCCGCCGGATGCGACCAGCGACAAATCCGGGCCGCCGCTGCGCGACGAAGACTATCTGATCCTCTCCACCATCCACTCCGCCAAGGGCCAGGAGTGGAAATCGGTGTTCGTGCTCAATGTCGTCGATGGCTGCATGCCGTCCGATCTCGGCGCCGGCACCTCTGCCGAGCTCGAGGAGGAGCGCCGCCTGCTCTATGTCGCGATGACCCGCGCCAAGGACGATCTGCACCTCGTCGTTCCCCAGCGCTTCTTCACCCACGGCCAGGCCGCCAAGGGCGACCGTCACGTCTACGCCTCGCGCACCCGCTTCATTCCGGAGCAGCTGGTCTACCTATTCGAGCGCACGGCCTGGCCGAAGGCCTCGGCGGGGGCAGCACGATCCGCGGCGCAAGGGCCGATGATCGACATCGGGGCGAAGATGCGGGGGATGTGGCGGTAGACGCAAGAGGCCGGTCGCGGGACCTGTCAGGATAGCTGGAACGATAGAGGTCCGACATGAGAGCCGTCGTCGTCGAGCAATACGCGTCCATCGATCAGATCGAGCTGAAGGACGTTCCATCTCCGCCCCTGGATCGAGGGCAGATTCGTATTCAGATCGAAGCCGCCGGGATCGGCTTTGTCGACGGCTTGAAGATCGAGGGCCGCTATCAAACCAAGGATCCCCTGCCCTTCATTCCCGGAACGGAGTTTGCCGGCGTGGTGACGGAGGCGCCCGGCGCACCCGGCGGCTATCAACCCGGCATGCGCGTGATGGGCATGACGCGGTCGGGTGCGCTCGCCCAGGAGATCGTAGTCAAGCCCGAAGCGCTCCATCCTCTGCCCGACGGTGTCGCGGCTGAGGTCGCCGCCTCGTTTCGTGCGAATTACCTCACCGCACTCTATGCGCTGAGCGCACGCGCCACGGTCGCCCCAGGCGAGCAACTGCTGGTGCTGGGCGCGGCCGGTGGCACCGGAATCGCGGCGGTGCAGATCGGCAAGCTGCTCGGCGCCCGCGTGATCGCGGCGGCATCGACGGCGGAAAAACGCGACTTCGCGCAGGCGCACGGTGCCGATGCCGCGATCGACTATACGCAGGCCGGCTGGCGCGACACCTTCAAGGAGCTGACGGGCGGACACGGCGCCGACGTGATCTTCGATCCGGTCGGCGGCGAGATCTCGGTGCAGGCGTTTCGCTCCATAGCCTGGCGCGGCCGCCATCTCGTGGTCGGCTTTGCCGCCGGCGCGATCCCGGCGCTGCCGTTCAATCTGCCGCTGCTGAAGGGCGGCGCGCTGCTCGGCGTCGATCTCGCACAGATTCCGCTGCGCGAGCCCGAATTGCAGAAACGCCTGATGTCGCAGCTGACGGGCTGGCTCGCCGACGGCCAGCTCAAGCCCGTGGTCGGCCGCGTCTTCGCGCTGGAGGATTTCCGGGACGCGTTCAGAACCATGCAGACGCGCGGGGCGCTCGGCAAGATGGTCGTGCGCATCGCGAAGTAGGACGCGCAATCGGAAACCGAACGCCCCGCGGATGGGCGGGATGTGGCGGTGATTACACATCCAGCCGATCGAACTGAACCCTCCCCGCCTTCATCACCAGCGGGATGTGCTCGCCCTGGCCGAGCAGGCAGGCGACGTCGCGCAGCGGGTTGCCGTCCACCACGAGCAGATCGGCAAGAGCTTCGGGCACGATGCGGCCGAGCTTGCCCTCCATGCCGAGCACCTCGGCGCCGATCAACGTGGCGCTGGCGATGACGGCGCGCGGGCCGAGTATCTCGGCCCGGATGCGGAATTCGTCGCTCTGCAGGCGCTGCGAGGGCCCGAGCAGGTCGCTGCCGAACCCCATCTTCACGCCGGCATCGCGATAGATCGCGAGCGACCGCAGGCCGGCGTCGCGGACGTCGGCGATCTTGGCGACGCTCTCCGGCGGCAGGCCATATTGGGCACCCTCGTTGGCCAGCGCCTCGTAAGTGATGAGCGTCGGCACCACATAGGCGCCCTTTTCGGCCATGAAACGCGCGGTCGGAGCATCGACCAGATTGCCATGCTCGATCGTGCGCACGCCGCAGCGCACCGCGCGCTCGATCGCAGCGGCGGTGTAGGCGTGGGCGAGCACATAGGTCTGGCGACCGCGCGCCTCTTCGACGATGGCGCGGATCTCCTCCTCGGAGTAGCCGAAGGCCCCGACCGGATCGGTCGGCGAGGCGACGCCGCCGGAGGCCATGATCTTGATCTGGTCGGCCCCCATCTGAAGTTCTTCGCGCGCGGCCTTGCGCACGCCGTCAACGCCGTCGGCAACCCGCGCCAGCGCGCCGACACGTACGCAGCACGGACATGGCGCATCGCTCGCAAGGTAATCCGAGCGCGCCCGCATGTCGCCATGGCCGCCGGTCTGGCTGAGCGCACGGCCGGAGACGAACAGGCGGGGGCCATCGGTCAGGCCGGTGTCGATCGCCTGTTTCAGCGCATGGCCGGCGCCGCCGGCATCGCGGACGGTGGTGAAGCCCCGCCGCAGCATGCCGCGCAGCAGCAGCGTCGAGCGCAGCGTCACCAGCACGTTCGGCATGTGCACCTGCTGCGCCAGATTGAGCTCGACCGCTATGGCGTGAACGTGAAGATCGATCAGACCGGGCATCAGCGTCTTGCCCTTCAGATCGATGGTGCGGTCGGCGGCGGCCTGGATCGGCCGGTCGGAGACCTCCTTGATCAGATTGTCCTCGACCAGCACATGCTGTCCCTCCAGCAGTTCCGGCTGGAGCGGGTCGAGCAGTGCGGCGTTCTTGAAGAGGATGCGGGGCATCGCGACGGTCCTGTCAGAGATCGGCCGGCGCGAGCAGCGCCGGCAAGGTGAGCTGGGCAAAGGGAAGGCATGCGGCGACGTCATCCTCGCCGTACCAGCCGGCCTGGTGAAGCAGATTCAGCGAGCCCAGCGTGCGTCCGCGCCAGCGCACGGGCATGTTGAGCACGCTCTCGCAGCCGAGCGAGGCGATCAGCTCGTGGTCGGAGAACACGGTGCGCAGATCATCCCGGTTATAGCCGATATAGGCCTCGCCGCGATCGAGCACGGCCTCGGTCCATGGCCCGGGCGCGAGCCGCTTGCGTCCGCCGGCCGGATACGGACCGGGGAGGTTGGAATAGACCCGCGCCGCTTCGCCGCTGCCGCTGTCATAGGTCAGGATCGTGAACAGCTTGTGTCCGATCGCCGATTTCACGGCTTCGTCCAGCGCCGCGAACAGCGCATCGGGCTGATTCGCCCTGCCCTGCGCCGCCGCAACGGCGCAGAGCAGCGGATCGGCCTTGGGTTTCGTCCGCGTCATACGACTTCACCCGCCGCAATCTCCTCCAGCGAGCGGCCGCGCGTCGGCACGCCCATGAGCACGACGGTGATGGCCCCGAGCAGCAGCACGGTGGTGGTGACGCCGAACACGCCGGCAAAGCCGAAGTTCGGGTAGAGATAGCCGACCAGGATCGGCGAGACGATCGCGCCGATGCGGCCGATTGCGGAAGCGAGCCCGGCGCCCGTGGTCCTGACCGGCGTGGGGAACACCTCGGCGGTATAGGCGTAGACGCCCGCATAGGTGCCGTTCATGAACAGCGACAGGAAGATTCCCGCCGCCATGATCTGCTGATCGCTCTGCGCGAAGGCGAGCCCGAGCGCGCTGACGCCGCCGAGCAGCATGTAGGTCGCGATCGTCGCCTGCCGGCCGATGCGCTCGTTGAAATACGCCGCGCTGAAATAGCCGGGAATCTGCGCGCAATAGATCGCGATCGAATAGGCGAAGCTCTTGGTGATGCTCATGCCGTTCTGGACCAGGAGGCCGGGTATCCAGACGAAGAAGGAATAATAGCTGAAGGTGATCGCCAGCCACATGATCCAGGTCATGATGGTGATGCGCGCCTGCCGGGGCGCCAGAAGCGCCGCGAAATTGGCAAGCAGCGTTCCACCGGTCCCTACGGGCGCCGCAGCTTCGACAACCGGCTGCGGCAGGACATGGCCCTCGCGCGCGAAGCCCGCCTCGATCCTGTCCAGCAAGGCTCCGGCTTCCTGCTCCCGGCCCCGGCTTTCGAGCCAGCGCGGCGATTCCGGCAGCGCCCTGCGCCACCACAACAGCATGACGACCGGCACCGCCGTGATGACGAGCACGATGCGCCAGCCATTGTCGTAGGCGGGAACGATGAAGTAGCCGAGCAAGGCCGCGGCGACGAAGCCGAAGGAGAAGAAGCCGGCCAGTGCGCCGGTGAAGCTGCCGCGGTACCGCCGCGCGACGAACTCCGCCAGGTACGGCGCGATGATCGCGCTCTCCGCGCCGGTGCCCATGCCGGCGACGACGCGCGCGGCGAAGAAGGACGGCCATGTGTCGACCACGGCACTGACGATGGATGCGGCACAGTAGAGCGCCAGCGCCGACATCATCACCGCGCGGCGGCCGATCAGGTCGCCGAGCGTGCCGGCGAACAAAGCACCGAACAGGAACCCGATATAGGTGCTGCTGCCGAGCACGCCGATCTCGACGCTCGTCAGATTCCACGCCGTGCGCAGCACCGGCAAGATGAAGGCCAGCACCGCCGCGTCCATCGCGTCGAACATGTAGCCGAGCCCGCCCATCAGCAGCAGGTGCTTGTGGAAACGTGCGAACGGAAGGCGCTCGATGCGCGCCGATATCATCGACATGAAAGTCCCCCTCTGATGTCACGGGCCCGGCGCGCCGCTCGGGAGGGAACCATAGACAAAGTGACATTATCGTCATAATTTATAATCATGATCTAATATATCACCACGGTGAATGTTCGTGTCGTTCCGTGCGCTCGACCTCAACCTCCTCAAAGTCTTCGAGGCGCTGATGACGGAAGGCAGCGTCACGCGCGCCGCGAGCGCGCTGACGATGACCCAACCCGCGGTCAGCAATGCGCTCGCGCGGCTGCGCGAGGCGCTCGGCGATCCCCTGTTCGTCAGGTCCGGCACCGGGATCCGCCCGACCCAGCGCGCCGTGGTGCTGTGGGAGCCGATCGGCGAGGCGCTGGAAAGCGTGCGAGGCGCGCTCGACGAGCAGGTGTTCGACCCCGCCCGCGCGCAGACCGAATTCAGCCTGTCGATGTCGGACTACGTCTCCTCGCTGGTGATGCCGAACCTGCTCGGCCATCTCGGCAGGGTCGCGCCCAAGGCACGCGTCCACACCGTCCCCAACACCATTCTGGAGATTGCCGACCAGCTCGAGGACAACAGGGTCGATTGCGTGCTCAGCGTCTATGTCAACGAGGCGCAGCAGCCGGCGGCCATTCGCTCGCGCTCGCTGTGGACCGTCGACTATGGCTGCTTCATGCGGCGCGGCCATCCGCTCGCCGCCCAGAAGCGGCTGAGCACGCGCACTTTCCTGAGCGCGGGGCATGTCGATGTCAGCCTCGCCGGCAAGACCCTGCCGTCCTACGATCTCTTCCTCGCCTCGCGCGGCCTGTCACGCAACCTGGTCGCGACCGTCAATCACTACAGTGCGGCCTATGAGGTCGTGCGCCAGTCCGACCTGATCGCGGTGCTGCCGAGCGATTTGCGCTCGCAATCCCGCCATGCGCCGTTCCTGCATGCCATGCCGCTGCCGCTCAAGGCACCGTCGCGGATCGTCAGCCTGTTCTGGCACCAGCGCAACGACACCGTGCCGGCGCAACGCTGGCTGCGCGAGACCCTGGTCGGGATGTTCGCCAGATCCGACTGAACGCACGGGCGCGCGATCCAAAACGGAAACGGTGCGTTTCCCGAAGCAGCATTGTTGCCCCGGCCGCTGCGGCCTAGCTCCACCGCAAACGATACCTCCTCGTAAATGGCGCAAGCTGCGCCCGCAGAGAACCCCATCAATGACCGCATCCCTGCAATTCGGACTGGATACTTTTGGCGACGTCACCAGGGACGCCTCCAGCGCGATGCTCTCCCATGCGCAGGTGATCCGCAACGTCGTCGACGAAGCCGTGCTGGCCGACGAGCTCGGGCTCGACTTCATCGGCCTCGGCGAGCATCACCGCGCCGACTTCGCAATCTCCTCGCCCGAGACCGTGCTCGCGGCGATCGCATCGCGCACCAAGCGCATCCATCTCGGCTCGGCCGTGACGGTGCTGTCTTCGGATGATCCGATCCGCGTGTTCCAGCGCTTTGCCACGCTCGATGCAGTCTCGAGCGGACGCGCCGAGGTGATCCTCGGCCGCGGCTCGTTCACCGAATCCTTTCCGCTGTTCGGCTTCGACCTGCGCAAATACGAAGAGCTGTTCGAGGAGAAGCTCGATCTGTTCGCCGCGCTCTTGTCGCAGCAGCCGGTGAGCTGGGAGGGCAAGCTGCGGCCGCCGCTGCGGGATCAGCTGGTCTATCCGCCGGTCGAGCACGGCACGCTCAAGACGTGGATCGGCGTCGGCGGCAGCCCGCAATCGGTGGTGCGCGCGGCGCATTACGATTTGCCTTTGATGCTCGCGATCATCGGCGGCGATCCCGCGCGCTTTGCGCCCTTCGTCGATCTCCATCACCGCGCCGCCAAGGAGTTCGGCCGCCCCGCGCAGCCGATCGGTGTGCATTCGCCCGGCTATGTCGCCGAGACGGATGCAGAGGCGCGCGAAGAGCTGTGGCCCGACTACAAGGCCATGCGCGACCGCATCGGCAAGGAGCGCGGCTGGCCGCCGATGGGCCGCGACGAGTTCGTGCATGAGGCCGAGCACGGCTCGCTCTATGTCGGCGCGCCGGAGACGGTGGCGCGCAAGATCGCGAAGACCGCGAAGACGCTCGGCATTTCGCGGTTTCAGTTGAAATATTCGGCGGGGCCCCTGCCGCACGAGAAGCTGATGAAGAGCATCGAACTCTACGGCCGCAAGGTGGTGCCGATGGTCAGGGAGATGATGGGGTGAACTCGTTCAGAGCCGGTCCGCCTGCGCCCTGTGGGCTTCGGCGTGAGAGCCTTCGCTAGCTTCGCGGGACGATGATCTGGGCTGGCTTGCCGAGCCGAAGCTCGCGAAGCGAGCGAAGGCTGGTGGGGGAGGCAGGACTCGAACCTGCGAAGCCATGAGGCGGCTGATTTACAGTCAGCTCCCTTTGCCACTCGGGACACTCCCCCGCTCGACGGCAGCACAATCGGGCCGGACCTTGCCGGCGACCGAAGACGGCCATGGAACGTGAGGCCGCGACAGCCCGGATGGGGGCGCGACCGGGCGCGGTTATGGGCGAAGCGGTGGGGTAAAGTCAACCGAGGCGAACAGCTAAAATCGCCCTCGCGGGGGCCCAAATTGCCATATTCCGGCACCCGTGACACAAGCGAGCCCATGAAGGACAAGAAATTCGCCCCGAGGGGGCCCCGCGGCGGGGCTAAACCCTTCAACAGAACAGGAAAATCGGTCGGCCGGCCGGCCTGGCGCGACCGCGATTCGCACCCCGACGGGCCGGTCATCCTCTATGGCTGGCACACCGTCACCATGGCGCTGGCCAACCCGGCGCGGCAGATCCGCAAGCTGACGCTGACCGAGAATGCAGCCAAGCGCCTTGCGGACGAGAATATCGCAACCCGCGTCACGCCCGAGATCGTTCGCCCCCAGGAGATCGACCGGCTGCTCTCGCCGGACGCCGTGCATCAGGGCCTGCTCGCCGAGGCCGACCCCCTGCCCTCGCCCGACATCGAGGACCTCGCGCAGGAAGGCATGGTGCTGGTGCTCGACCAGATCACGGACCCCCACAATGTCGGGGCGATCCTGCGCTCGGCCGCAGCCTTTGCGGTGAAGGCGATCGTCACCACCGCGCGCCACAGCCCCGAGGCCACCGGCGTGCTCGCCAAGGCCGCCTCCGGCGCGCTGGAGCTGGTGCCGATGGTGACCGTGCAGAACCTTGCGCGCGCTTTGACCACGCTGAACGAGATGGGCTTCCAGACCGTCGGCCTCGACAGCGAAGGCAGCGAGGATCTCTCGGACGTCGCGCTGCGCGAGCCGCTTGCGCTCGTGCTCGGCGCTGAAGGAAAGGGTCTCAGGCAATTGACGCGCGAGACCTGCAGCGTCGTGGCGCGGCTCGACATGCCCGGCGAGATCAAGAGCCTCAACGTGTCGAACGCAGCCGTGCTCTCGCTCTATGTCGGCGCGAGCCGGCTGGGCCTGATGAAGCGGTAATTCAAAAAAGCAAAACGCCCGTCCGCATTGCGCGAACGGGCGTCTTTCAACTCAACCGATCAGACGATCAGTAGTAGCGGCGCAGCACGCGGTGACCGCCGTAATACGGCATCGGCGCGTGGCGGTGGGCGTAGCCATAGCGCGGACCGTAGCCGTAGTGCACGCGCGGCAGATAGCCCACGCGCGGGCCGTAGCCGTAGCGGTACGGACGGTAGTACGGGCGGTGATACGGCGCCACGGCGGCGCGATAGCGGTAGCCGTAATTGGCGGGCGCGACGACCGCGTCTTCACGGTAGGTCGGATACGGCGCGAAGGCGCCCGGGCCGGTGTAGGTTGGGCCCTGGTTGACGTAGTAATACTGCGTGGTCGGCTCGGCGAGACGCTCATAGGCGCCGTAGCCGGCACCATAACCGTAGCCATAGCCGCCGCAACCGGTGTTGCAGCCGGAATAGACCGGCGCGACCGGCTGGCACGGATTGAAGCCGCACGCCGCGGCGGGTGCCGTGGCGACGAACATCACGGCAGCCGCCGCGACCAGTCCCGAAATCATCTGACGCATTACTCTCTCCTGTTGATTTCCGTTTGTTGGATTTTGACGTTTCTTAACCCGGCGGCTTGCCGGGGACTTGGACATGCGGCCGCGGTCGCGGCGGCCGCGGACGATCGTTGATCTCGGGCGCGTAGATCACAGGCGGCGGATCGACGGGCGGATCCATCTGCGCCGGCAGCGGCGCCGATTGCGCGCCCCAGCTCTGATGGTAGCTCTCGGCCGGCTTCGGCAATTTGCGGTTCGCGGGCGGCTCGACTTCGAGCCGGCCGTAGCCGGGCCGCAGGCCCAGCGTCGGATAGTAATGGCCGACGTCGGCAGGCTGCCGCTCGGCGATATAGCGCCCGCCATAGATCGTGGGCTGCACCTGCTGGTTCTTGCCGAGGCCCCACACGCCTTCGACCACGGCGTAGGACGCATCGATATTGTTGATGATGATCGGCACGCCGGGACGGCCGGGAACGACGATATCGAAGCCGCTCCCCGCAAATGCCGTCGCGGGCAGTCCGATCAGAAAGGCAGCGAGCGCCACAGCACGCATGAGGGAACCCCGGTTATGCGGCCGCAACCTAACCGATCCCTGAGAGAAGAGAGTTAAGGCCGGCTCACCAAATTCCGGTAAGCCTAATGTGTAAGGATTGCGCGCCGCTCAAATGCTGCAAAGCGAATGAGCGAAGCGTTAACGGCGCGTGGCGTGGCCGCGCGGAACCGCATTTGCTCACATCGGTTTGACCGTCACTTCGAGAAAATCCCCGTTTCGCCGGAACGTCCGGCGCCGCAAGCGTTTAGCTCTCGTCAACAAAATGGGAGCCAACAAACCATGAATATCAAACTTCTTGGCGCGACGGCGATTGCGGCGACCATGCTGGCAGGCTCTGCCATGGCGCAGGCCGTCGTCAACGAACCCGGCCGCTGCGCGGCGCAATTCCCCAATGCCAACTGCAAGAACCTCGGCCCCGGCAATCCCTACACCGATCGTGGATCCCGCCATCACCGCATGTCCTACCGTCAGACCAACACCTATCGTCAGGCCAATGGCGACTGGAATAACGACTGGAACAGGAGCCGCACCGGCTTCTGGCCGACCGACGTCGCGGCCGGCGTAGCCGGCGCCGCGATCGGCACCGCAGGCGCGATCGCCTCGGCGCCGTTCCGCGCCTGGGATAATTCCTACGCCTATGACAATTCGTGGGACAACCGTGGCTGGGACACCCGCACCTACGCCCAGCGCAACGGCTTCGTCTGTACGCCCGGCACCTGGTTCAAGGGCGAAGACGGCCGCCGGCACATCTGCCAGTAAGGCAATCGAGAGCTAGCGCATCGGATCAGGCGGCCCTCGAGGCCGCCTGATCCATGTCCGCAACCATCATCGCGGGTTCTGGCACTTTCCGATCAAGTCTGGTATTGCGGCGCGCACGGGTGGACACCCCGGCCCATGCCGGCCCTGCCCCAGCGTCGCCGGCTTAGCTCAGCGGTAGAGCAGCGGTTTTGTAAACCGAAGGTCGGGGGTTCAATCCCCTCAGCCGGCACCAGTGTTTACAACAACTTAGCGCAAAATGCAGCAAACGCCGCCGATCTTCACATCGCCAAGCGAACAGCAGTCGATGCAAATTCCGCCCGGAATCTTGGGGATGAACATTACGAAGCCCATGAGAGTATCAAAGGTGGCTTTCGCGCGCCGGGTGGGATCGGGCCTCTCGGCACGCCAACAATGATCGGTGCGACGGCCGCCCCGGCGTCCGGAATACCGAGTTCGCGCTTCACTTCGGGCGTGTTGAGAACGCCCACCGCAAATCCAATGCAGCAGGTACCGAGCCCCTTGGCCGTGGCGGCCAACATCAAGTTCTCCGCGGCAAGCCAGCAATCGGCATCCACGAAAGGGCCGCGTGCCCTGCAGCCGATCACAACGAGTGTCCCCGCATCGTAGAAAATGTTGAACGCAGGATCGGATAGAACCGCCAGCGCCCGCGGCTCCTCACGCTGAAAGAACGAGGTCGCCTCCCGCTGCTCCAGCAACAACGCCTTCGCCCGGTCGGAATATCGCCGCAGGCGCTCCTTGTCCTGGATCACCGCAAAGGCCCACGGCTCACGGTGGACCGCCGTCGGCGCCTGTATCGCCGCATCAATCAATTCTTCGATGACACCTCTTCCGAGCCTTTCCGGTGTGAAGCTGCGGATCGCGCGACGGCCACGGATCGCGCTCATGACATCCAATCCCGTCTCGGTCGACATCAACGCCTCCCATTGAAAGGTGCATGTCACGATAGGCGCGACCCGACACCAGGGATTGAGCTGGCGCAAGGCGAGGACGCGGCGACCGATTTGACCCGGAAAGCTGGTTTGATACAGCGCAATAGCTGGATCTGGCCGCCTGATAATCTTTCTTCGATAATCAACGGGGTCTGGTCCAATGAAGCTGCTGAACCGGTTTGCGATCCTGGCGGCCTCGGCTGCCATGATGACCACCGTCGCAATCGCACAGTCCGACTTTCCGCCCTCCCCGAATGCGAAATATGCGCCGCGTCTGGTTGAAACCATGAATGCCGCGCAGCTTCAGCACCTCAAGCTCTGGTATGCTGGCAAGTCGAAAAACTGGGACTTGGCCAATTTCGAGCTGCGTCAACTGACGAACAGCCTGGCTGAAGCGGCCATATTCTACCCAGGCATTCCGGTCAGCAACGTCACCACAATGAAAGACCCTCTGCTGTCGGTCGCTGACGCCATCACGGCAGGCGACAGCCGCAAATTTGCTGCTTCTATGCGTGGCCTGACCGAGGGCTGTAACGCCTGCCACACCTCGATGCAGCGTGGCTTCATCGCAATCGGCATACCGACCGAGCACCAGCCCCCCGCCAATCAGATCTTCGCGCCTGTCGGGAAGCACTAGTACCTCGACGCAGAGGTTTTGACTGGTTGATCTGGGTCCTGCAAGATCGGTAGCTGCTCGGGGGCGACGAGGACTTCGATG
>NZ_LFJB01000015.1:0-46470 GCF_006658625.1 Bradyrhizobium sp. UNPF46 | reverse complement strand
ATCCAGTCGGAAATCACCCAGATCCAGCAGGACATGAAGAACGTCGCCAGCGCGGCGACCTTCAACGGCGTCAACTGGCTGAGCACCAACGCCTCGACCCCGGCCACCGTCAACCTGGTGTCCTCGTTCTCGCGCGTCGGCGGCACGCCGACGATCAGCACCATCACGGTGACGGTTGCCAACTACTCGCTCTACACCGCGAGCACGAACGGCATCCTCGACACGGTGAGCGGCAGCGCCTCGGTCGACAGCCTCAACATCGGTGCGCTGACCGACTCGGCCGCCGACCAGACCATCCTCGATGGCTACATCGCGAAGGTCACCGCGGCGATCAACACCGTCAGCCAGTCCGCCGCCAACCTCGGCGCCATCAAGAACCGCATCTCGAACAACACGGAATTCGTGAAGTCGCTGATGGACTCGGTCGATCGCGGTATCGGCCAGCTCGTCGACGCCGACATGAACGCGGAATCGACCCGGCTCCAGGCGCTGCAGACCCAGCAGCAGCTCGGCGTTCAGGCGCTCTCGATCGCCAACCAGAACAGCCAGAGCATCCTGTCGCTGTTCCGCGGCTAAGCGGCGCTTTCGAAAACGACCGTGCTCCCTTCAGGGAGCACGGTCCCCGCCGTGACCGGCGGACGCGACGGCACATGACGTGCCCGCAATCGACCCCGACGCCAGACCTGATACGGCCCGCCGCAACCGACCGCACCATGATGCGCCCGGAGCGACTGCGCGTTGCCGAAAGGCTGAAGGCGTCTCCAAGCTTCTTGTAAAATTGCAACGCCGTGCCTGCGAACTGACACAATCGCGTCCGCGCGCAACCCTCAGACAAGGTTGGCAGCGGAGTGTCGTCTACGTTCGCATTGGTACGAGGTCATATGCTGTTCAGTCGTGCGCAGATACAGCAACTGCTCAACAACCTGCTGGAGCTTGGGCCGCGACGCCTGATGGCCTTGGGACTGATCGGCTTCGCCGTTCTCGTCACTGTCGTCGGCGGCGCGTATTATCTGAGCCGTCCCGAGTTCGAGACGCTCTATACCGGCCTCACCCGCGAAGACGTGACGCGAATGGGCGCGGCGCTGCGCGAGCAAAACGTCACCTTCGACGTCAACACGGCGGGCGATGCGCTCTCGGTGCGCCCGAGCCAGACCATGCAGGCGCGCATGCTGCTCGCCGAGAAGGGGCTGCCGACCAGTGCCAATTCCGGCTACGAGCTGTTCGACAAGATCGGCTCGCTCGGATTGACCTCGTTCATGCAGGAAGTGACGAAGCTGCGCGCGCTGGAAGGCGAGATCGCGCGCACGGTTCAATTGATGAAGGGCGTCAAGGCGGCGCGCGTGCATATCGTGCTGCCGGTGCGCGGCTCGTTCCGCGCGACGCAGCAGCCGCCATCCGCCTCGGTCGTGCTGCGCACCGACGGCGCCATCGAGGCGCGCACGGCGCAGTCGATCCGCCATCTCGTCGCCGCCGCGATTCCGGGCATGAGCCGCGACAAGGTGACGGTGCTCGACGCCGACGGTTCGATGCTGCTCGCCGAAGAGGACGAGGCGAGCGCCGCCCCGACCAAGATGGCGAGCCTGCAGAAGACGGTCGGCGGCATGGTGCAGGAGAACATCCGCAAGGCGCTGACGCCGTATCTCGGCCTCGACAATTTCGAGGTGAGCGTCGCCCCGCAGCTCTCCACCGACAAGAAGCAGATCAACGAGACCGTTTACGATCCCGAGAGCCGTGCCGAGCGTTCGGTGCGGAACGTGCGCGAGAAGGAATCGTCGCAGAACGCCGACCGTTCGACCCCGACCACGGTGCAGCAGAACCTTCCCGATCAGCAGGTGAACGCCGGCGGCGGCAAGAACTCCAGCGAGGACAAGACCCGCCGCGAGGACGTCACCAATTTCGAGGTCTCGTCCAAGACCACGACGACGGTGAGCGACGGCTATTCGGTGAAGAAGCTCTTCATCGCCGTGCTGGTCAATCGCGCCCGGCTGGTCGCCGATCTCGGCGACAAGACCAACCAGGCCATCGTCGACAGCAAGCTCGCCGAGATCAGCCAGCTGGCGGCGACGGCCGGCGGACTGGACAAGACGCGCGGCGATCAGATCCAGGTGACGGCCGTCGACTTCATCGAAGGCTCGCGCGAGCTGGCGCCGGTGCCGCCGATCAGCTTCGTCGAGATGATCAACAAGCAGCTCGGCAGCGTCATCAACGCGGTGACGATCCTGGCGGTCGCCTCGATGCTGGTCTGGTTCGGCTTGCGGCCGGCGGTCAACGGCATTCTGACGCATCGCGCGGAGCAGGAGCAGGTGGAGGCCGCCGAGGCCGCTGAGCTGGAAGCCGCTGCGGCCCTTGCCCTTGCAGAGAACAGCGACCCCGAGCTCAACCTCGTCGAGGACCTCGAAGGCAAGATGCAGCGCACGCCGCAGAAGCGGCTGGAGCAGATCGTCCGGCTCGATCAGGCGCAGGCGGCAGCGATCCTTAAAGACTGGATGCGACGCGAGGAGGCGGCATGAACGCGGCAATCGGAAAGCTCCTGACTCAGTTCGACGCGAACGGCCGGGCCAAGGCACCGCCGCCTCCGCCGCCCAAGATCCAGGACGTGCTGACAAGGCCGAAGGAGATCGCGCGCGAATCTCAGCCGCAGCTTCAGGCTCAGCCGCAGCCGCAGTCGCCGCCTCCGGCGCCGAAGGCGGAAGCGCCGCCGGTCAATCTGCTGGAGGACGCCTACCGGCGCGGCCTGGCCGCCGGCGTTGCGGAAGGCGACACCAAGCTTGCCGAGGAGCGCGTTCGCAGCGCGGTCCGGCTCGGCGAGGAGCGCGCCAAATGGTCCGACCAGCAGGCGGTCGCGATCGTCAGCGGCTTCGAGGCGGCGTGCCGCGAGATCGAGACCAACATCGCAAGCTCCGTCGCGCGGATCCTGCTGCCGTTCCTCGCCGACGCGGTGCGTGACAAGGCGATCGGATCGCTGGTCGAGCAGATTGCGGCGCTGACCGGCAACTCGTCGGTGCCTGCCTTCAAGGTCACCGGCCCGAGCGAGCTGCTCGATCTCGTGAGAACCCAGCTCGAGGCGTCCAGGCGCACCGGCATCGAGTATGAGGCGGCCGAGACGGTCGAGGTCCGCGTCGTCGCCGACCAGACCGTGATCGAGACGCAGATCTCGGCCTGGAGCGAACGCCTGAAGGAAGCGCGCCGGTAAGCCGCCATGGAAGAAGTCAAGCATGAGCTCGTGATCGTCCGCCGTCGCAGCGCCTTTGCCGAGGAGGCGCATCACGGCGGCGTATGGAAGATCGCCTATGCGGACTTCATGACCGCGATGATGGCGTTCTTCCTGGTCATGTGGCTGCTGAACGCGCTCAACCAGGACCAGAAGCAGGTTGTCGCGAGCTATTTCAATCCGATCAAGCTCGCGGAGAACGCACCTGCCCCGAAAGGTCTGAAGGACCTCTCCAAGAAGGAGCCGTCGTCGTTGGAAGGTCAGGACGGCAGGCGGCAGCCGGCCGGTCCGAGCGAAGAGCGCCGCGGCGATTCCCCGACGGCGGAGAAGCCGCCCTTCTACGAAGAGAAAGTGCTGTTCCGCGATCCCTACGCAACGCTCGCCGAGATCGCGAGCAGCGCCAACCAGGCCTCGGGGCAGAGGCGCGCCGGCGCGCTGACGTCGGCCGAAGAGGATGGCCTGAAGGGCGGCGACGCCTATCGCGATCCGTTTGATCCCGGCTATTGGAAGCTGGCGCCGCAAGCCTCCAAGGACGCGGATCGCATGATCGAAAGCGAGCCCAAGCCGAATGCCTCCGCGCGCGACGCCGCGGCCGCCGCAAGTCCGGGTGAGCAGACACGTCGTGCCAAGGCGGACGACGCCGGCGGAAGCGTGGCTTCGAACGCGGATGCGTCGTCCGCGAACCTGTCGCCGCTGATGCCGCCGGCGCCGGCGCAATCGCCGCGCGAAGGCAGCGCCCAGGCGACGGCTCAGGCGAACAGTCAAGCGACCGCTCAAGCCAACGCCGCCGCGCCGGCACGTCCGAACGATGCCGCCAAGGAAAACGATCCGCGCGATGCCGCGCAGACTCAGCAGCCGACCGTCAAGCAGCTGCAGTCCGCGATCGCGGAGGCGCTGTCGGACATCAAGGCGGGCGCAGGCCCGGCGGCCGAGGTGCGTCAGGTCGAGGAGGGGCTCCTGATCAGCCTGACCGACGATGCGAGCTTCGGCATGTTCGCGGTCGGCTCGGCCGAGCCGCGGCCCGAACTGATCCGCGTGATCGACAAGATCGGGCCGCTGCTGACGAAGCGCCAGGGCATGATCATCGTCCGCGGCCATACCGACAATCGGCCGTATCGTTCCGAGAACTACGACAATTGGCGGCTGTCGACCGCCCGCGCCCAGATGGCCTATTACATGCTGGTCCGCTCCGGCGTCGACGCGCAGCGGATCGAGCATGTCGAAGGTTACGCCGACCGGCGCCCGAAGCTTCCGAACGATCCCGCCGCCGCGCAGAACCGCCGGATCGAGATCCTGATCCGCGAGAAGCGCCCTTGATCAGGCCGCTCCTCTGCGCCGCCCTGCTGCTCCTGCCGTTCACGGCGGGACGCGGGCTTGCGCAACCCGCGCGCCAGTCGGGTGAGCCCTATGAACTCGTCCGCGCGTTGCAGGCGGTGCAGGACGGCATCGCCAGCGGCGACACCGCCGCGCATGGCAGCCACATCGCGCTGATCCGGCAGATCGGCGAGAAGTTTCTCGCGGCCGATCCCGCCGTGTGGAGCAATCCGCAGAACAGCCAGGCCGTCGTCATCTACCTGCTCAGCGGCGGGGCGCCGCAAATCGTCCGCAAGCTGCCGCGCGACAAGATGAACGTGGACGAGCGGCTGTTCAACGGCGCGCTCGCTTATGTCGAGGGCCGTCAGGAGGAAGCGCGCGAGCAGCTCAAGGACGTCAAGCCGCGGACGCTGTCCTCCGGCCTCGGCGGACAGGTCGCGCTGGTCCAGGGTGCGTTGTTCGCGCGTGTCGAGGCCTCGCTCGCGATCGAGCGCCTGGACGACGCGCGCCTGCTGCTGCCCGGCACGCTGGTGGAGGAGGCGGCGCTGCGGCGCGAGATCCTGCTGGTGGGGCAGGCGGAGGATTTCGAGAAGTTCGAGTTCCTGACGCTGGCCTATCTCCGCCACTACCGCAACTCGATCTATGCCGGCGATTTCTGGCAGCGCTTCTCCACCGGTCTGACGCAATCAAGCCTGGCGCTCGACGAACGCCGCTTCGCGCGGATCGCGGCCCTGCTGGAGCAGATCGATCGGGCAAGCCGCCTCAAGCTCTATCTGGTGATCGCGCGCGCCGCGATGGTGCGCGGACACCTGGCCGTGACGCGGCTCGCCGGCGAACGGGCGCTGACGCTCAGCGCTGATGCCTCGGCGGACCGCGAACGGGCGCATTTCTTCCGCGGCGCGGCGCGGGCACTCGCCGACGAATATGACGGCGGCCTCGCCGAGTTGAAGGCGGTCGACCGGTCGAAGCTGCCCGAGCGCGACGTGCCCCTGTTCAACGCCACGGTGCAGCTCGCGCTCGATGTTCGCAAGCCGCTTCCGGGCGAATCCGCCACTGCAACCGACAAGCCTCCGGTAACGCCGGCGCGCCTAGATCTGGCGTCATCAACCGCGACGCTCGCGCGCGCGCAGAAGCAGCTCCGCGAGCTCGAACTCTTCACCAGGGATCGCCGTCCATGACCAAGCTCACGGGAACCTCCGGACAGCTCTTCTCGGGTCTTGCCGAGAGCCTCAACATCCGGGGAACGTCGCGCTCGGCCAAGAGCGCCGGGGGCAAGTCTCAGTCCAGCTCCTCGTTCAACGACCTGCTCCATACCGTCTCGAACCTTGCCAAGCAGGCTCTGAACGACGGCGGCAGCGAGACGACGGCAAAGCCCGGAACGTTGCGTACGCGTCTGGCTCACCCGGGCGAGGCGGAGAAGCCGAAAACCGCGGTGGTGCCGGAGCGCGTCGCAGCGTCGGAGCACGCAAAGTCCAGCGAAGAGCCGTCCGACAAGACGACCGACAAGCCCTCGGAGAAGCAACGCCGCGTCGATCATGCCGCCAAGCCGGACGTCCAGGCCCCGTCGAATACTGCCGTGGTGATCGGACAGGAGATCGCCGCCGCCCCTGCCGTGAAGCCGCAGATGCAGTTGCAGTCGGCCGACAAGGACGCGCCCGCGCGCGAGGAGGGGCCGTCCACGAAGCGCGAGGTTCAGGGTACGAAGGCGGCGGCGACGACCGAGACCGCTTCACCCGATGATGCTCCGGCCGCCGCGCGGCCGCGGGGCGCGGCCTCGCAAGTGGCGGCCGCGCCTCAACCCCTGCCTGCACAGGACAGTGAGCCGTCGGGCGCGATGCCCGCGACAGCAGGCTTCGAAGCGGTCACGGCCAATGTCGAGCGCGCCGCCAGGGCCGCGGGGCGCGAGGCGTTGCCAGAACCGATCAAAGTCACGGTGGTCCAGCAGGAGACCCATCTGCCTCCGGCGCAGTTCAGCGCCCCGCAGCAGGTCGCGAGCGCCGTCGTCGCCGAGCTGAAGGAGTCCGCAAGCCCTGCGGCGTCCGCCGCGCCGGATCTCACGGCGTCCCAGACCAATGCGCCGGATCAGCCGCTGAAGATCCTGACACTTAATCTGGAGCCGCCCGCGCTCGGCAACGTCACCGTGCGCCTTCGTCTCGTCGGCACCGAAGTGTCCATCCATCTAGCGGCCGAGCGCAAGGACACCAGCCAGATGCTGGACCAGCAGCGCGATTCGATCCGCGATCTGATGCAATCGGCAGGCTACGTGGCCGACGTCGCGCCCGTGCAGCACGGCTCGCTCGACGGATTCCAGAGCGGCTCCGGCCAGTCGCAGCCGCAGTTCTCGGGCCAGCAACAGCCTTCGTCGCAGTCGCAAGGAACGTTCGGCGGCGCCGGCACGCCATCGGGACAGTCCGACGGCGGCGCCAGGCAGGCAAGGCAGGAGCGCCAGTCCAACCAGGAGACGCGTCATGACCAGGAATTGGGCCAGCAGAATCGCCGCGGCCCTGTTTATCTGTAATGCCGGCACCGCGGCGGCGGCGACCGACGGCGCGCGTCCCTGCGAGCGCGAGATGGCGCGCGCGGCCCAGCAGCACGGGATTCCGCTCGGCATTCTCTACGCGGTCGGCCTCACCGAGACCGGGCGGCGCGGCGCGCTGCATCCTTACGCGCTCGGGGCCGACGGCCAGACCGTGTTCGCCAAGGACCTCGACGACGCGATCGCGAATTTCGAGGCGATACGCGGCAAGGGGATCAAGCTGATCGATCTCGGCTGCATGCAGATCAACCACTATTTCCACGGCGACAAGTTCAATTCGGTGCGGGCGATGTTCGATCCCGCCAGGAACGTCGACTATGCCGCGCGGTTCCTGAAAGAACTGAAGCAGCGCGAGGGCAGCTGGACCATGGCGGTCGCGCGCTACAATGCCGGCCCCAACAACCAGCCGGCGCAGAAGCGCTACGTCTGCCACATCGTCGCGCATCTCGTCTCCAGTGGCTTCGGCGCGTGGACCGACAAGGCGCGCTCGTTCTGTCAGCCGAAGGCGACGTGACGTGACGAACTGAAGCAACGACCGATGGCGCGACGACAAGTTGTGCATCGTCCCCAATCATCAGCCCCGCGCAAGCAAGAACCCGCATTGTAGCTGCAACCTACCAAAGGAGCCCCCTTCATGAGCCTGTATGGTGTTATGCGCACCGGCGTTTCCGGGATGAACGCGCAGTCCAACAAGCTGTCGACGGTCTCGGACAACATCGCCAACGTCAACACGACCGGCTACAAGCGGGCTTCCACCGAATTCTCCTCGCTGATCCTGAAGAGCGGCTCCGGCAATTACGATTCCGGCGCGGTCGAGACCACGGTCCGCTACGCCATCTCCGATCCCGGCAACTATCACTTCACGACGTCGACGACGGATCTCGCGGTCCAGGGCAATGGCTTCTTCGTGGTGCAGGACGCGAACGGAAACAACTTCCTGACCCGCGCCGGCGCGTTCGTGCCCGACAATACCGGCAACCTCGTCAACACCGCCGGCTTCCAGCTGATGGGCTACAACATCGCGAACGGCGCCGTCCCCACCGTCGCCGCCAACGGCTTCGGCGGCCTGCAGGTCATCAACGTCAACCAGATGGCGCTGCAGGCTGCGCCGTCCACCAAGGCGACCGTCGCCGCCAACCTCGATCCGAGCGCAACCGCGATCGCAGCCCCGGCGGGGCCCGCCAACTACACCTCGAAGACCTCGATGGTGACCTACGACAATATCGGCAATGCCGTGACGCTCGACGTCTACGCCGCCAAGACGGGCGCCAACACCTGGGACATCCAGGTCTATAATGGCGCAACCGCGCTGACGACGGCCGGCCCCGCAACCACGTTTACCTTCGACGTCACCGCGACCGGCAAGGGTAAGCTCGCCGCGGCGAGCCCGACGTCGCTCTCGGTCGCGATCCCCGGCGGCTCGGCCGCCTTCAACATCGATATGTCGGCCATGACCCAGGTCGCTGCCGCCTTCGACTTCAAGGCGACCGTCGACGGCAACGCTCCGTCCGCGGTCGAGAAGGTGAACATCGACGACAAGGGCATCGTCACCGCCGTGCTCAAGAACGGCACCACGCTGCCGAGCTTCCAGATCGCGCTCGCCACCGTGCCGAGCCCGGACCATCTGACGCCCGAGGTCGGCAACGTCTATTCGCCCAATCTGGAGTCGGGAAACGTCCAGGTCGGCCTCGCCGGCCAGGGCGGTCTCGGCACCGTCAAATCCGGCGCATTGGAAGATTCCAACGTCGATCTCGCGGACGAGCTGACCTCGATGATCGAGGCCCAGCGCGGCTTCACCGCCAACTCGAAATCGTTCCAGACCGGTGCCGACCTGCTGGACGTCGTCGTCAACCTGAAGCGCTGAATTCCTCAGCGCTCGTCTCGGGTAAGAGCACTTCATGTCCATCACCGGCGCCCTCAACTCCGCCCGCTCCTCGCTCATGGCGTCGGGCATCCAGTCGGCGACGATCTCGCGCAACATCGCCGGGGCCAGTGCCCCCGGCTATTCGCGCAAGCTCACCATGCTGGACAATTTTCCCGGCGCGGGCGTCTATGTCGCCGCGATCCAGCGCGCCGCCTCGTCCGGCCTCTATACCAACGTCCTGATCGCGACGTCCTCGTCCGCCAAGCAGAGCGTGATCTATGACGGTCTGCAGAAGATCGCGGCCGCGACAGTGGACGATCCCGAGCTCGAACAGTCGCCCACCGCCCAGCTCAACAAGCTGAAGCAGGCGCTGCAGCAATACGCCAACTCCACCGACAATGCGACCCTGGCACAATCCGCCGTGACGTCCGCCAAGGACATGGTGACCGCGCTCAACCAGGCCACCAAGACCGTGCAGTCGGTCCGCGAGCAGGCGGACGCCGACATGGCGACGTCGGTCAGCAACATCAACCAGCTCCTCACCCAGTTCCAGACCGTCAACACCGCGATCGTGAAGGGCACGATCACCGGCGACGACGTCACCGACTATCTCGACCAGCGCGACAGCATCGTCTCGAAGCTGTCGCAGGAGCTCGGCGTCACCATGTCGCTGCGTCCCAATGGCGATGCGGCGCTCTATACCGACAGCGGTGTCGTGCTGTTCGACAAGACGGCGCGGACGGTGAGCTTCGCGCCGACCAACGCCTACACGGCCGGCACCACCGGCAATGCCGTCTTCATCGACGGCGTGCCCGTGACCGGTGCCAATTCCGTCATGCCGCTCAAATCCGGCAAGCTCGCCGGCCTTGCCCAGCTGCGCGACCAGGACACGGTGACGTATCAGAGCCAGCTCGACGAAGTCGCGCGCGGCCTGATCAATGCCTTCAAGGAGGTCGATCAGTCCGGCGCTGCGCTGCCCGACGTGCCCGGCCTCTTCACCTATCCCGGAGCGCCCGCGATGCCCGCGAGCGCCACGATCTCGGTCGGCCTCGCCGGTACGATCTCGGTCGCCGCGTCGGTCGATCCGGCCGCGGGCGGCAACCCCAATCTGCTGCGCGACGGCGCCATCAGCGGCAACCCCGCCTACAATTACAACACGACCGGCAACGCCGGCTTCTCGACGCGTCTCCAGCAGCTGATCGACAACATGAACGCGCCGCAGCCGTTCGATGTCACGGCGCAAGGCAAGCCGAGCGGCAGCGTGATCGAGTTCGCCTCGTCATCGGCGAGCTGGATCGAAAGCCATCGCAAGACCGCGGACGCCAACGTGCAGTACCAGAACACGCTGCTCGACCGCAGCACCGCGGCGCTGTCCAACGTCGCCGGCGTCAACATGGACGACGAGATGTCGTTGATGCTCCAGGTCGAGCGCACCTATTCGGCCTCGTCCAAGATCATTTCGACCGTCGACCAGATGTTGCAGAGCCTGCTGGCTGCCGTGGGGAATTAAGTCATGATGAGCGCGAACTACATTTCGACCTTGATGCTGTCGTCGTCGTTGAGGTCGTCGATCACGAACAACCAGAGCGCGCTGACCAAGGCCTCGAAGGAGGCGACCACCGGCCGTTTCGCCGATGTCGGCCTGGAGCTCGGCACGGGAACGGGCCGCGACGTGGCGCTGCGGGCCGATTTCAACTTCGCCGACCAGCTCGTCGACACCAACGAGCTGGTGTCGGGGCGCCTCGACGTGACGCAGAACCGGATCACTCAGCTCGGCACGACCGCGTCAGAATTCCTCAAGAACCTGATCGCGGCCCGCGACGCCGACAGCGGCGCGAAGATCATCCTGCCGAGCGCGTCCGCCAACCTCCAGGATCTGATCGGCGCGCTCAACGTCTCCTACAACGGCTCGTATCTGTTCGGCGGCATCAATACGCAGACCGTGCCGGTCGCGAACTACACCGCCGGATCGACCAGCAAGAACCAGGTCGACGCAGACTTCCTGGCGACGTTCGGCTTCTCGCAGTCCGCGGCGGGCGTGAGCACGATCACGCCGGCGCAGATGCAGAACTTCCTCGACAACAATCTCGATCCGGAGTTCGCAAGCCCCGCCTGGAACACCAACTGGTCAACGGCAACGGATCAGACGCTGTCGAGCCGCATCTCCACGACCGAGGTCGTCGACAGCTCCGTCAGCGCCAACCAGCCCGGCTTCCGTAAGCTGGCCGAGGCCTACACCATGCTCACCGACCTCGGCAACACCAGCCTGAGCAAGGACACGTTCCAGGTCGTCGTCGACAAGGCCATCGGTCTCGTCAGCGGCGCGATCAACGATCTCGCCGTGCTCGGCGGTACCGTCGGCTCGATCCAGCAACGGCTCACCGGCGCATCCGAGAAGCTGAAGATCCAGAAGGACATTCTCAACAACCAGATCGTCAAGCTGGAGGCGGTCGACCCGACCGAGGCCTCGGTCCGGGTTAACACCTTGCAGACCCAGATCAAGACGGCGCTCGCGCTGACCTCGCAGCTCCAGCAGATCAGCCTCATCAACTATCTCTAGAGTCGGGGGTCGCAAATTTTGTCCTGTTATTCGGTCTCCTGCGCAGAGTGGTTCTGATGACGTTTGAAGCCTATGAAGCGGTCGTCGACGAGAGTGGCTACGAGGCGCGGGGGCGCGAGCGGCAGGCGCTCAGCCTCGGCATCGACCGGCTCGAGCGCCTCCAGAGAGGGCGCTTCAGCCTCGAGGATCTGGTCGAGAGCCTGCTCTATGTGCGGCGGCTGTGGACGATCTTCATCGAGGATCTCTCGCATCCTGAAAACGGGCTGCCGGAAAAGCTGCGCGCCGACATCATCTCGATCGGCCTGTGGGTCGTCAAGGAAGCCGATCGCCTTCGCGAGGAGAGATCGAACGACGTGATGCAGCTCATCGAAATCAACCGCCTGATCCGAGACGCTCTTTGATGAAAGTCTCCTTGCGGGCCGGCGAACGGATCTACATCAACGGCGCGGTGCTGCGCGTGGACCGCAAGGTCTCCGTCGAGCTCGTCAACGACGTGATGTTCCTGCTGGAAGGGCAGGTCATGCAGGCCTCCGACGCCACCACGGCGCTGCGGCAGCTCTATTTCATCGTCCAGCTCATGCTGATGAACCCGACCGACATCCGCGACGCCGCGGCGCTCTACACGCAGCATCACGCGGCCCTGTGTGCCGTGTGCGAGAGCCGCGAGATGCTGGACGGGCTCGGCGCGGTCGACGAGCTGGTCCAGGCGACACGTTACTTCGAGGCGCTCAAGCGGATCCGAGCCCTGTTCCCGGTGGAGCAGGCCATCCTGGCCGGCGCGACCCCCATTTCCCCCGTCGAGGCTGCCTGACAGCGGAGAGACACATGAACGTCACCAGCGCGACCGATACGACCGGCAAGTCCAATACGACCAACACGACCACGACGACGTCGGGCAGCGGCGTCGACTACAATACGTTTCTTCAGCTCCTCATCGCCGAGATGAAGAACCAGGATCCGACCAATCCGATGGACACCTCGCAATATATGAGCCAGTTCGCCCAGCTCTCGACGGTCGAGCAGGCGATGCAGACCAATTCGAAGCTCGACGCGCTGCTGTCGTCGCAGTCCTTGTCCCAGGCCAACAGCCTGATTGGCAAGACCGTCAGCTTCACCGATTCCACCGGCGCCAGCTTCAGCGGCAAGGTCGTCTCGGTCGCCATCAACAGCGACGGCTCCATCGCGACCCTCCAGGACGGCACCAAGGTTGCCGTCGGACCCGGCCTCACGATCAGCCAGTCATGAACGAGCGGGACGCTCTCGACATCGTCCAGGCGGCGATCTGGACCATCATCGTCGCCTCCGGGCCTGCGGTCGGCGCCGCGATGCTGGTCGGCACCCTGATCGCGCTGATCCAGGCCCTGACCCAGATCCAGGAGGTGACGCTGACCTTCGTTCCGAAGATCATCGTCATCCTGCTCGTCGTTGCCGTCTCCGGCTCCTTCATCGGCGCGCATCTCTCCACCTTCACCGAGATGGTCTATTCGCGGATCGAGCACGGCTTCTGATCCGGACGGCGATCCGCCACCATCCCCGCGTAAGCTTTGCACGGCAGATTGGGGGCGGACCCCTCTGCCGGTGACCCATGGCCGATACGTTAGCTGCTAGCCTGCCGACTCCCCGACGATTGGGGGCCGACGCCTTCTTTGCCGGCGGCATCGTGGCCATGCTCACGATCCTGTTCCTGCCGATCCCGCCGATCCTGATCGACCTTGGCCTCGCATTCTCGATCGCGCTGTCGGCGCTGATCCTGATGGTCGCGCTGTGGATCCAGCGGCCGCTCGACTTCTCGGCCTTCCCGACCGTGCTGCTGATCGCGACGATCCTGCGCCTGGCGCTGAACGTCGCGACCACCCGTCTGATCCTGTCGCGCGGTGGCGAGGGCGAGCAGGCTGCCGGCCACGTCGTCGCCGGCTTCTCCAAGTTCGTCATGGGCGGCGACTTCGTCATCGGCCTGATCATCTTCGCCATCCTGGTCACGGTGAACTTCGTCGTGATCACCAAGGGTGCGACGCGTATCGCCGAAGTCGGCGCCCGATTCACCCTCGACGCGATTCCCGGCAAGCAGATGGCGATCGACGCCGATCTGTCGGCGGGCCTGATCGACGACAAGGAAGCCCAGCGCCGGCGCCGCGAGCTCGAAGAGGAGAGCGCGTTCTTCGGTGCCATGGACGGTGCCTCGAAATTCGTCCGCGGCGACGCCATCGCCGGCCTCATCATCACCGCGATCAACATTTTCGGCGGCATCATCATCGGCGTCACCCATCACGGGCTGACACTGTCGCGCGCCGCCGACGTCTACACAAAGCTCTCCGTCGGCGACGGTCTGGTGTCGCAGATGCCGGCGCTGATCGTGTCGCTGTCGGCGGGCCTGCTGGTCTCCAAGGGCGGCACCAGGGGGTCGGCAGAGCAGGCCGTGCTGCGCCAGCTCAGCGGTTATCCGCGCGCGGTGTCGGCCGCCGCGCTGATGATGTTCGTGCTCGCTTTGATGCCGGGGCTGCCGTTGGCGCCGTTCTTCGCGCTGGGTGGCGTCATGGCCTTCGTCGGCTACTCGCTGCCGAGGCGGCAGGCGGCGCAGGACCGCAAAGAGGCGGCCCTCAAAGCCGACGAACGCGCCCAGGCCGAGGCCAAGGAATCCGTCAAGGAGCAGCTCAAGACCGCGGAGATCGAGCTGGCGCTCGGCGGCCACCTGTCGGTTCATCTGCTGGGCTCGCGCACCGAGCTCGCCCACCGCGTCGCCAAGATCCGCAAGAAGTTCGCCAAGCAGTACGGCTTCGTCATTCCTGAGATCAAGCTCTCCGACAATCTGTCGATCGACCCCAAGGGCTACCAGATCCGGATCCACGACACCCGCGTCGCCCATGGCGAGCTCAGGCTCGGCGAGGTGCTCGTGCTGGTCGACAAGGACGGCAAGCCCGACGTGCCCGGCGAGGAGGTGATCGAGCCCGCTTTCGGCATGAAGGCGCTGTGGGTGACGGAAGCCTTCACCGACGAGGTCAAGCGGCAGGGTTGCAAGCCGGTCGACAATCTGTCGGTGCTGCTCACGCATCTGAGCGAAGTGATCAGGGCGAACCTCTCCCAGCTGCTGTCCTACAAGGACATGCGCGCGCTGCTCGACCGGCTAGATCCCGAGTACAAGCGCCTGGTCGAGGATCTCTGCCCGTCACAGATTTCCTATTCGGGCCTGCTGGCGATCCTGAAGATCCTGCTGGCCGAGCGGGTCTCCATTCGCAACCTTCACCTCATCCTGGAGGCGATCGCCGAGATCGCGCCCCATGTGCGGCGCTCCGAGCAGGTCGCAGAGCACGTGCGGACGCGGCTTGCCCAGCAGATCTGCGGCGACCTTTCCGACAACGGCGTGCTCAACGTCATCAGGCTCGGCAACCGCTGGGACCTCGCGTTCCACCAGAGCCTGAAGCGCGACGCCAAGGGCGACGTCGTCGAGTTCGACGCCGATCCGCGCCTGATCGAGCAGTTCGCCACCGAAGCCTCCGCCGCGATCCGCAAGTTCACGGAGAACGGCACCAGCGTGGTGCTGGCGGTGACGCCGGAAGCGCGTCCCTATGTCCGGATGATCCTGGAACGGGTGTTCCCGACATTGCCGGTCCTGTCGCATGTCGAGGTCGCGCGCAGCGCCGAGATCAGGGCACTCGGAGCCATCTCGTGATCAGCGGCCTTGCCGACAGCGTGCTGGTGACGTTCATCGTGTTCTGCCGCATCGGCGCCTGCCTGATGCTGGTGCCCGGCTATTCCAGCGTCAACGTTCCGGCGCAGGTCCGCCTGTTCGTGGCGCTGGTCACGACGTTCGCGCTGGCGCCGATCCTGATCGCGGTCCTGAAACCTCTCACGGACAACGCAGCCCCGCTGACGCTGGCGCTCCTGATCTGCTCCGAGCTTCTGGTCGGCAGCGTCATCGGGCTCGGCGGCCGCGTGTTCTTCCTCGCGCTCCAGACCATGGCGACCGTGATGGCGAGCGCGATCGGCCTCAGCAACATCCCGGGCACGCCGGTCGCCGACAGCGATCCGGCGCCGGCCCTGGTGCCGTTGATCATGGTATCCGTCACCACGCTGTTCTTCATGACCGACCAGCATTGGCAGGTGCTGCGCGGCCTGATGAACTCCTACGACGTCTGGCAGCCCGGCAGCAGGATCGGCGGCGGCATGGCGCTCGACCAGCTCGTCGGCCGCCTGTCGGAGGCGTTCGTGCTGACGCTGAGGATCACCAGCCCCTTCATCGTCTATTCGGTGATCGTCAATCTGGCGGTCGGCCTGATCAACAAGCTGACGCCGGCCATTCCGGTTTATTTCATCTCCGTGCCGTTCGTGCTGTTCGGCGGCTTCCTGCTGCTCTACCTCACCAGCGACGAGCTGCTGACGCAATTCATGCTCGGCGTCTCGTCCTGGCTGGCGGAGTGACCGGCATGACCTCGCGCGCGGACAAGCTCGGCCGGATGGTCTCGCTCGTGAAGCTCCAGCTCCGGCTGTCCGAATGGCGGCTCGCGCAGCTGCGGCAGCAGGAGAGAGGCCTGCAGGACGAGCAGGAATGGCTGGTAGGCGCCTTGAACGACGGCACGCCGCCGGCCGGCTCGTCGAGCGAATCGATCGCGCGGCGCTTGAACAGGACGAGCGTCGACGCGCGCGCGGTTCAGGCGCAGGCCGCGCAGCAGCTCGACCAGGTTCGCGCGGAGAACCGCCGCGTGAAGCAGCTCGAGGAGGTCGCGAAGGCGGCGCTGGCCGAGAAGCTTCGCGACGCCGAGAAGCGCTCCCTCGAGGAGATGACGGGACAAAGTCCCGCCGTGCGCGCGTGGACGCCGCGGCCAGCCAACCGGAACAAGCCATGATCGTGACAGCCACACCCGACCTCGTTCTCGACGTCCTCGAGGCCGCCGATCCCGTGACGCAGCGCGCGGCGACCGCGAAGCTCGATGCGCTGAAATCCGCGGGCGCCGATTTCGCCGCCACGATGGAGGCGGAGGTCGGCAAGGCCGCGGCGGCCGCCGAGCCATCGGCGACGAAGCTGCCCGAGGCGCAATCGGATGCGGTGAACGGAGCGCCGGTGAGGGTGATCAAGGCGCCGGCATCCGGCGAGGTGTACCGGAAGTTCGAGGCGTTCATCCTCCAGACCTTCGTCGAGACCATGCTGCCGAAGGATTCCGAGGAAGTGTTCGGCAAGGGCACGGCGGGCGGCGTCTGGAAGTCGATGCTGGCGGAGCAGCTTGGCAGCCAGCTGGCAAAGGGCAAGGGCATCGGCATCGCGGAGCGGCTCGCCGCCGCGCATCCGCCGGCACCGAACGCTGCAGGCAAGGCCGGATGACGATCCGAGGAATGGGTGACAGACGTTGAGGGGTGAATTTCCTATGCAGGTACAAGAAGGCGCAGCGGCCATCGTGATCGAGCAGCCGGTCACGGACACCGAATCGATGATGACGGAAGCGGCGGCAGACGATGCGCTGTTGCCCGTGCTGCTGCCGATCGTGGGCACCGGGGCCGTGGTCGACGGCGCGGACGCGGCGAGATCGGACGAGGTGCGCGGCCTCCTGGCCGCAATCCGCCGCCTCGAGAGCATCGTCGAGGAGGAGACGGTCGCGCTCACCACGGGGCAGAAGATCGATTTCGACGATTTCAGCGCGCGCAAGAGCCGGAGCATGCTCGAATTCGTCCGCCTGATGCGGGCACGGATGCATCTCGGTGGCGAAGTCGAGGTCACCGAGCAGATTCAGCGGCTGCGGGAGAAGCTCGAGCGCAATCGCTCGGTCCTCGAAATGCACTATGACGCGGTGCGCGAGGTCGCCGGCATCATCGTCAAGGCGATCAAGGAGGCCGAGTCGGACGGCACCTATACCGGTCGCGCAGCGCAGGACGGAAAATGATCAGACTGGTGCTGGCCGGGCTCTGGGTATGCATCCTCACCGCGGGCACGAGCTATGGGGTGGCCTATTGGAAGGAGAATGGCAGCCTTCTGCCGGCAAAAGACGAATATCTCGACGGGCTGCAATACCAGAAGACGCGGGCGCTGAGCGTGCCCATGGTCGAGAACGGCAACGTGCAGGGCTATATCGTGGCGCGATTCGTCTACACCGTGGAGGCGCGGACCATGCACCAGCTCAACGTCCCGCCGGAGCCGTTCGTTGTCGACGAGGCCTTCCGCAGGATCTATGCCGACGACCGCCTCGACTTCCGCAAGCTCGCCCGTTACGACCTCTCCATCCTGACGACGGCCATCAAGCAGCGCGTCAACGAGCGGATGCAGGCTGACATCGTCCAGGACGTCCTGGTCGAGGACTTCAATTACGTTTCCAAGGAAGAATTCCAGCAGAAGCCGTAGCTCTATTCTGCGGCCATCCTTCGAGACGCCGCTACGCGGCTCCTCAGGATGAGGAGCCACGTAGCGCCGTCTCGAAGGACGAGGCGTGCGCTCAGCTCGCCGTCATGCGATCTCCAGCCCTCATGAGGAGGAAAACGCACCTCCACCGCGGCTCGAGCAGGCGCATCCCACGTCGCTGCCGCCAAACGTGCAACGGCCTCCGCGAAGTGCTCCGCGGAGGCCGTTGTCTATTCGCGCCGGGCCTTCGCCCGTCTCAGTTTCCGGCCGGGTAAGCGGCCGGGACGGCGTGCGTCCTGTTCAGGAGAATGCCGACCTCGTCGAGCTCCTGCATCGGCTCGTCGATTGTGTCCCCGGCGGGGATGTCGAGGCGGTACCCGACATAGCGCCGGGCCACGATCGCGTCGAAGCCGAGGCGGTCGCGGAGCTTCTTGCGCAGCTTGCTGACGTGGCTCTCGATCACGCTTTCGTCGAACGTGGACTCGAAGATGCCGTAGACCGCGTTGAAGATCTGCGTCTTGGTGATCCACTTGCCGTGATTGCTGACCATATATTCGAGAATGCGCAGTTCGCGGCGGGGCAGGGTGAGGGCATGGCCCGCGATCTCGGGGTCCCGGCCGTTGAAGAAGACCTGGATCCTGTTCTCGCAAGGCCTCGGCAGCTCGCCCACCCGGCGGCGCGCGATCGCGGCCGTTCGGGCGAGGATTTCGCGGAGGTGGATCGGCACGTACACGACGTCGTCGACGCCCGACTCGAACAGCTCGAGCGTGTTCTTGAGCATCTTCTGGCCGCTCATGGCGATGATGGGAGCCGAGGAGCGCTTGCGCATGGCCCGCGGCAGGCTTCCGCGGGCATCGCAATCCCCGAGGAGGAAGGCGTCGACCGCCGCCAGATCCGACTCGCTCGCGGATTGCAGCCAGTCCCAGAATTCCCCGGAGGAGAATCCGATCGAGGATACGCCTTCGCGAACGAGCCCTCCGACGTAGCTGTTCGCGACGCTCTCGCGATCATCAACGATAATATACATCAGTCTTTCGCCCCTGTTTCGCACTTGTTGCGGCCGGTTGGTTATTGTGATGCGCCGGCTCGGCAACGTGCTGTTTGACGACATTCCTTCCCGCGAACCGTTGTTATGGTTTCGATATTCGCGGGCAGCCCTACGCATTCAGTGCCTGCGTCTCGCAGGCCTGCTACTTCGACTCGATACTGAACGCTTACTGTGTGAGGCTCGGCGGGTGTCTTGCGGATCACCTCGCGGAGCGAATTGAGAAACGACCTAGAACGGTTGCGCCACGTTGCTCATCGCGTTCGAACGCTACTGAACTCTGCCGATCTCCTCGCCAACTGGCGAGAATCACTTGATAGGACCGTAACGATTGCCGATTTCCGATCAAGCGTGCGAAAGAAAGCGATTGCTATGTGTGTTTGATGCTGTTGATTCGTTTCAGGTTGTTTCTTGATATATTCGATCGCATCAGTTGATTTGGAAATTGAACTAGTTTTGCACGGTGATGGTTCTATAGTTCCGTATCCCCGTACAATTACAGCTATTTCGAGTGGTGCCGCGGGTCATGTAAACCAAGGGTTTTTCAACCCGGGATTGACTCCGAGACTTGCTTTTCCACATGCGACAATTCGACTCATGTGCGGCGGCGTGACTCCAGCTTGGCGAAATCTTGGCGAGGGTGTGTCTTTCGAGTCGCACTCTCGCCACGTGCGTGACGCGATTGACGCGTGCGACGTCGCATCGCGCGCGATGAAGATCTTCAGATGCGCACGTTTCAGGCAAGCTTCGACAAATAACGTCACCGTTCGACAGATCGAACCGAACGGAGCATTCTCACATGTTGTCCGATGGACAAGCTCGTCCCAACGCGACCGCTGATGTTTCCGCGACGGCGAAGCCGGCTGCCGAGCCGCGCGATATGAAGGACAATACGGCGCACGCGACCAAGCCTGCGGCGAGCGCAAAGCGTGTCTCGGCCGCGGCGAGCGACGAAGCTCTCGCGAAGGAAGCGCTCGAGGGACTGAAGCGTATTCGCGCCAAGGCGCGTCTCGACAAGATGGCTATACCCAAGCCCCCGCAAACCGTGATGAAGCCGGCCGTGATCGTGGCCAAGCCGCCGCCGCCGCGTCCGACCTGGGTTGTGCCGCTCGCAACATTGGCGGGCGCCGCCATCCTCGTGGTCTGCGCCTGCACCGGCGTGATCGCCTATCTCACCACGCAGCCCGCCCAGAACAACGTTGCGGCCAATACCGAGATCAGGATTCTGCGCGAGACCGTCGCGCAGCTTCGCAAGCAGGTGTCGGGAGTGTCGGAAAATCTCGACGGCCTGCGCACCGCGGTCGATCAGTCGAGCAAGGCAACCAACGACCGCTTCGGCAGGTTTGCCGAGAATTTGGACCGCATCGAGCGGGTCAGCTCGTCCTCGACGGCGAAGCTCGACAAGCTCGCCCAGGTGCAGGTCCAGGCGCCGGTGCCCGCGCCCGCGGCAGTGCAATCGCAGCCGTCGTCGCAGCAGGGGGCGATGATGGCCTCGGTCGCGGCGCCCGAGTTCACGGGCTCGGTCGCGCCGTCCGAGCGTGCATCGGCACCGCGGAAGGTGATCAAGGGCTGGTCGGTCCGCCAGGCCTATGAAGGAATCGCGATCCTGCAGAGCCCGAACGGCGTCATCGAGGCGGTGCTCGGACAGCAGGTGCCCGGCCTCGGCCGCATCGAGGAGATCAGGAGCGAGAACGGGCGTCTGGTTGTCGAGACCAGCGGCGGCGTCGTCTATTCGTCACGCAAGGCGACGCCCTGAAGCGCACCCCGTCCTCTATTGGCGATGATGCTCGAAGCTGGTGCACAGCAGATCGACCTCCGCCTCCGCGATCGGCGAGCGAAACAGGCGACAGCTGAATTCGGCCGTCGCCTTGCTGTCCGTGCCGGTGCGCTCTTCCCGGAGAAAGATGCATCGCTTGCAGACGTCGGTGTGGTGGCGCTGCTCGGCTGCGTCCGACTGATCCAGCACATGCCGGAACGTATCGCGGAAGCGGATCTTGACCTCGTCGTCGAGCCCGGCAATCGCCTCGACGAGAACGTTGACGGGGTCGCGCACCAGGAACTTCTTGCCCTGCTGCGTCACGCTCAACATCACCGAGCGCTTGTCCGTCGCCGAGCGCTTCCGCTCGAGATAACCGAGCCGCTCGAGCTCCCCGATGATGAACGAGGCGGTGCCGCGCGTGGTTCCGACGTAACTCGCGAGCGCCGAAGGCGTTCGGGAAAAGCGGTTGGCACGGGAGAGGAATCTCAGCGCCATCCACTCGCGGTCGCGCAAGCCATGCTTGGTGCCTTCGAACCACAGGATGCGTGCGACCTGCTCCAACAGTTCAATCGATTCACGAGCCAAATTCATCTTAATTCCGGGTCGGATAAAGCTTTATTCAATTGAGCCTTGGGTAGCGCAATCTCGGCGGACGAGAAGGAAGTCCCAAGGGGTGGCCCTTCGGCCGGTAGCGGGAGATGGAACTTCCGGCCGTGGAACTAGGGCGTCACAAAGAAAGTTCGAGTAAACCGCGCGACTCAAGTCATCTGAAAATTTCAGTCAAATCACGACGGCTCGCCGCGTGTTTGACGGCGATGTGCGAGGGGCGAGCAACATGATGTGTCATTGAGGCCACCCGGCCGCCCATTTGTTGCGGGTGAGGGGTGCCGAATGCGCGAACACGCACATCACCTGCAGCGTTCGGTGCGACGGCCGCCGAGGCGAGAACCCTCCTTTTCGGTTAATGGATGTTGCGATGCAATGCGGATAGATGGTTAAGTCCGGCACATCGGCGGTCCTGGAAATGTCAGAGCGCCGTCGGCACGCGAGCAGCCGCGCCGTCCGACGTTGGAAACAGCGCAGGCGGAACGGCGGCAGGGGCCGGCCTGACAGCGCGCGGGCTCGCAGGCTGGTGATTTGCGTTTCGCCGGCAAGTATTGGCGAATGCCTCGCCGAAGGGAGAAACCACCATGCGCAGCAGGAAGGGATAGGCCGATGAGCTTGGAAACCACCATGACGTCCGACGTCGTCGGGCTGACGAAAGTCGCCCCGGTCTCGCGCCGCGGATTCATGAGCGCCACTGCGGCGGTCGCTGCCGGTTACACGCTTGCGGCCGGCCCCGTGCGCGCCGAGCCGATCACGACCGACAGCAATGGTCTCCAGGTCGGCGAGGCCAAGATCAAGGTCGGTTCCGAAGAGATGCCTGCCTATTTCGCCCGTCCCGCCGGCAACACCAAGGCGCCGGTGATCATCGTGGCGATGGAGATTTTCGGCCTCCACGAATACATCAAGGACGTGACGCGGCGCCTCGCCAAGCTCGGCGCGTTCGCAGTCGCGCCTGACTACTATTTCCGCAAGGGCGTCGACCTCACCAAGATCACCGACATCAAGGACCTGCTGCCGATCGTCAACGCCAAGCCGGACGCCGAGCTGCTGTCCGATCTCGACGCGACGGCGGCGTGGGCGGGATCGCAGGGCGGCGACACCGCCAAGCTCGGCATCATCGGTTTCTGCCGCGGCGGCCGCACGGTCTGGGAATACGCCGCCCACAGCGGCGCGCTCAAGGCCGGCGTTGCCTTCTACGGCACGGTGGTCGATCCCGCCAATCCGCTGTGGCCGAAGAGCCCGATGCAGCTCGCGCCCGAAATGAAGGCGCCGGTGCTCGGCCTCTACGGTGGTGCCGATACCGGCATTCCCGTCGCGCAGGTCGAGCAGATGAAGGCCGCGCTGGCCGAGAACAAGAAGACCGCCGAATTCAAGATCTATCCCGACGCGCCGCACGGCTTCCATGCCGATTACCGCGGCAGCTATCGCAAGGATGCGGCGGAGGATGCCTGGAAGCAGGCGGAGGCCTGGTTCAAGAAATACGGCGTCCTGAGCTGACGCCTGGTCAAGGCAAAAGGGCGGTCCTGGCGGCCGCCCTTTCTCCTTCAGCGAGGTCTCACTTCGTCATCGCGCCATAGACGATGTCCTGGACCTGCTCGCGATAATATTTCCTGAGCTCGCCGGGCGCGGCCGTCCCCACCACGACGACGAGACGCTCCTTGGGGTCGCAGAAGAACTGCGTTCCGTAGGCACCGTTCCAGGTGAATTCGCCGGGATTGCCGGGCACCGACGACAGGCCCTCGCCGGTGCGGACGGCAACCGAAAGGCCGAAGCCGAAGCCGGCGCGATGCGGCTCGATGTTCGCCACGTTGTTCTTGATCTCGGGACCGAGATGATTGGTCGTCATGTGGTGCACGGTCTTGGGCGAGAGGATGCGATGGCCGTCGAGCTCGCCGCCGTTGAGCAGCATCTGGCCGAAGCGGATGTAGTCGCCGATCGTCGCAAACGAGCAGGCGCCGCCGCAGTCGAACTTGGTCGGCGTGTCCAGCAGCTTGATGGATTGCGGCTTGCCGGTCAGCGGATCGTTGGCAAAGGGGCGGGCGAGGCGAGGGCGCTGCGCGTCGGTCGGATGGAAGGTTGCGTCCTTCATGCCGAGCGGCTGCCAGACATTGGCGGCGAGATAGTCGCCGAGCTTCTGCTCGCTCACCTTCTCGACGACCGCGCCGAGGACGTCGATCGAGAAGCCGTATTCGAACTCGGTCGAGGGCTGATGCGCCAGCGGCAGCTTTGTGATGCGATCGATGAAGGCCTGGGTGTCGCCTTCGATCGCGGGCGCTGTGCCGTCAGGATATTGCCGCGCCACCGGGCTCGATGAGTCCGGCCTGCCGCCATACATCAATCCCGACGTATGCCGGTAGAGATCGTGGATGAAGATCGGCGAGGCCTGCGGCTCGAGCTTGAGCGCGCCGTTGGCCTCGGTCACGCCGACCTTCATATCGGCAAAAGCGGGATAGTAGTTCGACAGCTTGGCCTGCAACGGCAGCCGACCCTGCTCCATCAGCGTCAGGCCTGCCACCGCCGCCATCGGCTTGGTCATCGAGGCCAGCGCGAAGATCGCGTCGATGGGCATCGGCGTGCCCTTGTCCGGGTCGAGCATGCCATAGGCCTTGTAGTGCACGAGCTTGCCGTCACGCGCGATGGCGACGACCGCGCCGGGGACGCGCTTGGCGGCGATCTCGCGTGCGAAGAAATCGTCGAGACGGGTGAGACCCTGCCTGGAAAAGCCGACATCGTCGGGGCTGGCTTCGGGCAGCGGTGCGGCGCGCGCTGCACCGAGCGTGATGACGGCAGCCGCCGCCGCGATCATGGCGATCGTCTTGTTCATTGCGTCCTCCCAGGAGGCGAGCTCTTGAGGTGCTGGCTCGCTCGACGCCTAGATCACGACCGCGCTGCGACGAAGTCAAGCGCGCGGCCGGCATGTCTGGGAGGCGCGGCCGCGTCGGAATCCTATTGTCCTTCGCCCGCGCGCCACAGCGCGTCGAGGCCGTGCCGATAGGTCGGGTGGACCAGCGCGATGCCGAGCTCGTGCTTCAGTTTCGCATTGGAGACGCGGGCGCTGCTGGCATAGAAGCTCCGCGCCATCGCCGACATCTCGGCGGTGGCGAAATCCTCTTCGGGCGGCGGCGCAACGCCCATCAGCTGTGCGGCATAGGCGATCACGTCCTGCGGCGGCGTCGGCTCGTCATCGCAGACGTTCCAGGTGCCGCCACCCTGGTGCGGGATCGCCGCCATGATCGCGCTCGCGATGTCGTCGACATGGATGCGGTTGAAGATCTGTCCGGGCTTGACGATGCGGCGGGCCGTTCCCGCGCGCAATGTCGCCAGCGCATTGCGGCCGGGACCATAGATTCCGGCAAGCCGCAGGATCGCCGCATCGCCATGCGCAATGTCCATCCAGGCCTGCTCGGCGGCGACCCGCATGCGGGCGCGGTCGAGTGTCGACTGCGGCGGCGTAGTCTCGTCGACCCAGCCGCCGCAGTGATCACCGTAGACGCCGATGGTGGAGAGATAGACGATCTTGCGGCGGCCGGCCGCCAGCACGTCGCCGAACGCTGCGATGGCGGGGTCGCCGGCGGGGCCGGGCGGGATCGACACCAGAAGCACATCGGCGTTGCGAACCCGTTCGGCCGTCTCACGCGACGGACTGCCGGAAAAGCCGTGCACCTCAAGGCCGGCAAGGTCGTCCCGCTTTGCGGGATCGCGCACGGTGCCGGCGACATGGGAGAAGCTGCCGCCGAACCGGTGGACGAAGTGCCGGACGCTGTAGCCGAGGCCGAGGATGAAGAGCCGCATGCGTCTCCCGTGCAGGTCGAGGTTCCCGTGCGCGCCGTCGCGCGCCTTTCGCTCATAAGAGATTTTTGGGTCCGGCAAAAGATATTGCGATTTGTCTCGCCTCATGCCCCGGGCGATGGTCGGCTGTCAAAGGGAGGCACCGATCATGCAGGCAGAAGCGCTCGCCTCAGTGCCGGCGGATGAGCTGATCCGGCGTGCGGCCGCGCTGATCTTCGATGTCGACGGCACCCTGGCCGAGACCGAGGAGCTGCATCGGCAGGCCTTCAACCATGCTTTCGCCCGCCACGGTCTCGGTTGGCAGTGGGACCGCGCGATCTACAAGGATCTGCTGCGGGTGACCGGCGGCAAGGAACGCATGCGCGCCTATCACGGAAGGCTGGACGTGGCGTCCCCCCTGACGGATGCGGACATCGCCGAGCTGCACCGCATCAAGACCGCGCATTATGCCGAGCTGATCGAAACCGGCTGCTGTCCGCTGCGGCCGGGCGTGATCGAGCTGCTCGCCGCGGCAAAGGCGCGCGGTCAGCGGCTTGCGATCGCGACCACGACCTCGCACGGCAACATCGATGCGCTGCTGTCGCAGGCGCTGGGCGCGAGCTGGGCCGCGGCGTTCGATGCCATCGTCGCCGGCGACGATGTCAGCCACAAGAAGCCGGCGCCGGACGTCTATCTCGAAACGCTGGCGCGGCTGAAGCTGGGCGCGGCCGCGTGCGTTGCCATCGAGGATTCCGCCAATGGGCTGATCTCGGCTTCACGCGCCGGCATTCCGGTCCTGATCACGCGCAGCATGTTTTTCCGGGACGAGGATTTCAGCGCGGCGCGGTGCGTGCTGGACGACCTGTCGGAACTGGCCGCCAACCAAAAATTCGAAAAACAACCCCATGCACAGTAGATCACGGCAGCGTGACCATCGCGGTCAGTGCACCCTGTGGCTCGTTCTATCGTCTTCAGCCTGCTCGACAATCTGCGCAATCGGGCTCGATTGGTGATGCACCAGAAGCCAATCGTCGCCGACGCGGCGGAAATGGTTGGCAGCGGCCAGAGCGGTGCCGTCGACGATCTCGATGCAGAGCACGCGGGCGCTGTCGCCGTCGACGATCGCCTGCGGCTCGGCGCAGACGATCTGCGGTCTTTCCGGGTTTTGCAGGATGTCGCGCCAGCTCCCGATCACGGTGGCGCGGCCGATGATCGCCGGCCAGCCGGGATGGATGCAGGAAATGGCGTCGTCGTCCGCCCACATCCGTTCCATGCCGTCGAAATCGCCGGCCGAAAAGGCGGCGTAGAAGGCCGCGTTGGCGGCGATGACCTTGGTGTCCTTTGTCATGCTTCCCCGGTGCGGCAAGGACAGACAAAAAGCAAGCGCGACTTCCGTTCGGCCTGGTGTCCGATTTGGACCGCAGTGCAGCATTGCCCCGCTCAGGCCGAGACCAGCATCTCCACCGCCCGCCGCGCACCGTGCCTGTATAGACCGCCGAGCGCCGTCGTCACGGCCTCGCGCAGCCGCGGCTCGGCACCCAGCGGCCCGAACACTTTTTCCACCCCAAGCAATGCGGGCGCGAGCCGCTCGGCAACCGGCCCTGCCTCGCGCGCCAGCGCGGCGAACTCGCCGGCAAGGGGATCGCGCACGTCGATGGCGCGGCCCTGTTCGTCCGTTGCGGTGACGTAGCGCATCCAGCCGGCGACCGCGAGCGCATGCGTTGCGATCGGCAGGTTCTTGGCGAGGCGGTCCTGCATCGCGCCGAGCAGCCGCTGCGGCAGCTTCTGCGAGCCGTCCATCGCGATCTGCCAGGTGCGGTGATGCAGCGCCGGGTTGGAAAAGCGCTCGAGCAGCGAGGCGCGATAGGCGGCAAGGTCGGTGCCGGCAGGCATCGTCAGCGTCAGCGCGGCGTCCTCCATCACGCGCGCGGCGAGGCGCGCGAAATGCGGATCCTGCATGGTGTCCGCGATGGTCTTATAGCCTGCCAGATAGCCGAGATAGGCCAGCGCCGAATGGCTGGCATTGAGCAACCGCAGCTTCATCAGCTCGAACGGCTTGACGTCGGTGACGAGCTCGACGCCGGCGGCGGCAAGGTCGGGCCGGCCGGCGGTGAAGCGGTCCTCGACCACCCATTGCGTGAAAGGCTCGGTCATCACAGGCCAGGCGTCGCGAAAGCCCAGCGCGTTCGAGACGGCATCGCGGTCGGCATCCGTCGTTTCAGGAACGATGCGGTCGACCATGGTCGAGGGGAAAGCGGCATTGTCCGCGATCCACTTGCCGAGTTCCCTGGAGCGGAGCGCGGCGAACTGCGTCACGATGCGCTGCACGGTGTGGCCGTTGGCGGCGAGATTGTCGCAGCACAGCACGGTGAAGGGCAGGGCGCCCAGCGCGCGCCGCCGTGCCAGCGCAGCGACGATGAAGCCGGGCGCCGAGCGCGGCGCGTCGAAATTGTTCAAATCGTGCACGACGTCGGGATGCCGCTCGTCGAGATCGCCGGTCTGCGGCGTGTGGCAATAGCCCTTCTCTGTGACCGTCAGCGAGACGATGCGGGTGGCGGGATCGGCCATCCGCTCCACCAGCGCGGCCGGGTTCTCGCGCGCGACGACGCTGTCGAGCAGCGCGCCGATCACGCGATGCTCGGTGCCCTCAGTGGCGCGTACGGCAACCGTGTAGAGATGATCCTGCGGGGCGAGGGCATCGCGCGTGTCCGGGCTGCGCAAGCTGGCGCCGATGATGCCCCAGGACGAGCTGCCGCCAGCAAGGCAATCGTCGATGACGACGGCCTGATGTGCGCGATGAAAGGCGCCGAGGCCGAGATGCACGATGCCGGGTGAAATGCGCGAGCGGTCGTAGGCCGGGCGGCGGACGGCCGGCGGCAACCGGTCGAGATTGGCGCTGCCAAGACGCACGGAACCTGGGCGCATGGACGTCTCCCCTTTGCTTTGCCGCTGCTTGACATGGCGCCTGGATCAGGTCAATGCTCCGGTCAATTGGTAAGACCAATTTTCCAAAATTGGCGGGCCGCGGGCCGACAAGGCCCCGCGCGACCCTTTCGGGAGGACCAGCGTGCCGCTGGAAGCTGTGGAGGCGAGACGGCTTTATCGCCAGGTCGCCGATCAATTGCGAAGCCTGATCGACAGCGGCGAGTACGCGGTCGGCAGCCGCTTGCCGACCGAGCGCGAACTCGCCGAGCAGCTCAAGGTGTCCAGGCCGACGGTGCGCGAAGCCTTGATCGCGCTCGAGGTCGAAGGGCGCCTGCGCATCCGGGTCGGCTCCGGCATCTATGTGATCGAGCCCGCCGCAATCGCCGCGCCCGCAGCCGCCGCCGTCATCGAGGGGCCGTTCGAGCTGCTGCGCGCCCGCGAATTCCTCGAAAGTGCCATCGCCGAACAGGCCGCGCGCGTCGCGACCAAAGACGACATCGCCCGCATCGACGCCTCACTGCTCGCGATGGAGAAGGTCGAGCATCCCGGCGAAGCCTCGATGGTGCACGACCGCGCCTTCCACGTTGCGATCGCCGGCAGTCTCGGCAATGCCGTTCTGGTGCGCGTGGTCGGCGAACTGTTCGACCAGCGCCTCAATCCCTATTTCGCGCAGCTTGCGCATTATTTCGAGAGCCCCGGCACCTGGCGCACCGCGCTCGACGAGCACCGCGCCGTACGCGAGGCGATCGCGGCGCATGATCACGACGCCGCGCGCGAGGCGATGCGCACCCATCTGGCGCGGTCGCAGGAGCGCTTCGCGCAGAATTTCGGTGCCGAGACCGCGGCAGGACCGGCTTCGGGCCGAAGCCGGGCGGCGCGGTCGCCGGCAAGACCTAAACCTGCGCCGAAGAAGAAGCGCACTACGGGCGGCGGCACCCGGCGATGAGATTGGGCGGCCCGCATCCGCCTCGGACGCGGGCGAACAAGAAGCAGACTTGAACAATGGAGGAAAAGTCAGTGTTGAAAAAAATGACGATTGCAGCAGTAATTTCGGCTGCCGCGCTATTGGCTGCCACCCAGGCCGGCATGGCGCAGACCAAGCTCAAATGGGCCCATGTCTACGAGACCTCGGAGCCGTTCCACACCGCGTCCGTGTGGGCCGCACAGGAGATCAACAAGCGCACCAACGGGCGCTATGCGATCGACGTCTATCCGGCCTCGCAGCTCGGCAAGGAGGCCGACATCAACCAGGGCCTGTCGCTCGGCTCGGTCGACATCATCATCTCCGGCTCGAGCTTCGCGGCCAAGAGCTTCCCGCCGATCGGCGTGACCTATTATCCCTACACCTTCCGCGATGCCGACCATCTGCTCGCCTACACCAAGAGCGACATCTTCAAGGAGCTCGCCAAGGGTTACGAGGACAAGAGCGGCCACCACATCGTCGCGGTGACCTATTACGGCGTGCGCCAGACCTCGTCGAACAAGCCGATCAAGACCTGCGCCGACATGAAGGGCCTGAAGATGCGCGTGCCCGACGTGCCGGCCTACCTCGCCATGCCGCGGGCCTGCGGCGCCAACACCGCGCCGATCGCCTTCGCCGAAGTCTATCTGGCGCTCCAGAACGGCACCGTCGAGGCGCAGGAGAACCCGTTGACCACGATCGAGGCCAAGAAGTTCTACGAGGTGCAGAAGCACATCGTGCTGACCGGCCATATCGTCGATCACCTCAACACCGTGATCGCCGGCGCGCTGTGGAAGAAGCTGTCCGACGAGGACAAGAAGATCTTTACCGAAGTGGCGCAGGAAGCCGCCGCCAAGGCCACCGGCGAGATCAAGCAGAACGAAGCCAAGCTGGTCGCCTTCTTCAAGGAGAAGGGCCTGACCGTGACCGAGGTCGACAAGAACGAGTTCCGCGACACCGTGCTGAAGAACGTCGCGTTCGAGACCTTTGGTTACCGCAAGGCCGACTGGGAAAAGATCCAGGCGGTGAAGTAACACTGGCTGTCATTCCGGGACGGCGCGCAGGACCGGGCACAGCCCGGTCCGAGCACCGAACCCGGAATCTCGAGGTTCCGGGTTCTCGCTTCGCGAGCCCCGGAACGACGTTCAGGTTTTCAGGAGTACCCCATGTCCATCGCCGAAATCCACCGGCAGATCACCGCGGACGAGATCGCCCATACCTTCGAGGAGGAGGCGACGCCGAAGGTCGATCTCGGCGTCTACGCGTTCGAGGACTGGGTGGCGCTCGCCATCTTCTGGGCGATGGCGCTTGCCGTCTTCCTGCAGTTCTTCACCCGCTACGTGCTCAACGACAGCTACGCCTGGACCGAGGAGATCGCGACCTATTGCCTGATCGGCGTGGTCTTCATCGGCGCCTCGATGTGCGTGCGGCTGTCGCGGCACATCCAGGTCGACCTCCTCTACCGCTATCTGCCGCAACCCGTGGGGCGCGTGCTGTCGACCGTGATCGACCTGATCCGGCTCGCCTTCTTCGGCTACGCGATCAAGCTGGTCTGGGTCTACATCCAGATCATCGGCGACGAGCAGATGACCACGATCAATTTTCGCAAGGACTACGTCTATTACGCCGTGCTGCTCGGCTTCGTGCTGATGTTCGCGCGCTCCGCGCAGGTGGCAATACAGAACTGGCGGCAGGGCTACTCGGTCCTCGAACGACCCGGTGCCTACGACGGATCGGAAGGATAAGACCATGCTGCTGTTGCTCGGAGGCTTTCTCATCCTGATGCTGCTCGGCGTTCCCGTGGCGATTGCCATGGCCGCGTCGTCGCTGGTCTACATCCTGGTCAGCGGCGTGACGCCCGACGTCACGCTGGCGCAGCGCATGATCGCCGGCGTCGAGAGCTTTCCGCTACTCGCCGTGCCGTTCTTCATCCTGGCCGGCAATCTCATGAACATCGCCGGCGTCACCGGGCGCATCTACAAATTCGCGGTCGCGCTGGTGGGCTGGATGCGCGGCGGCCTCGGCCACGTCAACATCATCGGCTCGGTGATCTTCTCCGGCATGTCCGGCACCGCCATCGCGGACGCCGCCGGTCTCGGCACCATCGAGATCAAGGCGATGAAGGACCACGGCTACTCCACCGAATTCTCGGTCGGTGTCACCGCGGCGTCCGCCACGCTCGGGCCGATCATTCCGCCATCGCTGCCCTTCGTGATCTACGGCATGATGGCCAACGTCTCGATCGGCGCGCTGTTTTTGGGCGGCGTCATTCCCGGCGTCGTCCTGACGCTGTTCATGATGGCGACCGTCACCTATTTCGCGCACAAGAACAAATGGGGCAGCGACACGCCGTTCTCCTGGCCGCAGCTCGGCTCGGCCGGTCTCGAGATCCTCATCGTGCTGTCGTTCCCGATGGCGATCTGGCTGATGGTGCTCGCCGGCCTATCGGTCAACATGGCGGTTGCGATCGGCCTCGGCACGCTGCTGATCATCGACTGGTACTTCGACTTCTCGGCGGTGATGGCGCTGATGGCGCCGGTGATCCTGATCGGCGGCATGACGCTGGGCTGGTTCACGCCGACGGAAGCTGCTGTTGCCGCGGTGATCTGGTCGCTGTTCCTCGGTCTCGTTCGCTACCGCACCATGACGTTTCAGACCGTTGCCAAGGCGACTTTCGACACCATCGAGACCACGGCCTCGGTGCTGTTCATCGTCACCGCAGCCTCGATCTTCGCCTGGCTGCTGACGGTGTCGCAGGCTGCACAGATGCTGTCGGACTGGATGCTCAGCATCACCCACAACAAATGGGTGTTCCTGGCGCTCGCCAACGTCCTGATCCTGTTCGTCGGCTGCTTCATCGACACCACGGCGGCGATCACCATCCTGGTGCCGATCCTGCTGCCGATCGTGCTCAAGCTCGGCATCGACCCGATCCACTTCGGCCTGATCATGACGCTCAACCTGATGATCGGCCTGTTGCATCCGCCGCTCGGGATGGTGCTGTTCGTGCTCGCCCGCGTGGCAAAACTCTCGGTCGAGCGCACGACGGTGGCGATCCTGCCCTGGCTGGTGCCGCTGATGCTTGCGCTGATCGCGATCACTTACATCCCCGACCTGACCCTCTGGCTGCCGAAATACATGGGACTCTCCAAATGACCTCGACTGCTCTCGCCGCAACCTTGTTCGGCCCCGAGGATCTGCGCATGGTCGAGCATCCGCTCGACAAGCTGGCATCTGGCATGGTGCGTATCCGCTTCGGTGCCGGCGGCATCTGCGGCTCTGACATGCATTACTTCCGCCATGCCCGGACCGGCGACTTCGTGGTGAAGTCGCCGCTGGTGCTCGGCCACGAGATCTCGGGCGAGGTCGTGGAGATCTCCGGCACCGCAGCGAACCTGAAGGTCGGTGACCGCGTCGCCGTCAATCCGTCGCGCTGGTGCGGCCATTGCGTCGCCTGCCGCGAGGGCCGGCCGAATTTGTGCGAGAACATCTACTTCATGGGCTCGGCCTCGAAGACGCCGCACATGCAGGGCGGCTTCGCCAATTATTTCGATGCGGTCCCCGTGCAATGCGTGAAGATCCCGGACCACGTGTCGTACCAGGCCGCGGCGCTCGCCGAGCCGCTCGCGGTCTGCCTGCACGCAGTCGCGCGCGCCGGCAATATCGAGGGCAAGCGCGGCATCATCTTCGGTGCCGGCCCGATCGGGCTTCTGACCATGCTCGCCGCGCACCGCGCCGGCATGGCCGATATCACGGTCGCCGACATCGCGCCGGCGCCGCTGGCCTTCGCGACCAGGCTCGGCGCCTCGCATGTCGAGAACGTCTCGGCTGGCGAGGAAGGTCTGAAGGCGCAGGCCGCGGCACGTCCTTACGATGTCGCCTTTGAAGTTTCGGGCACCGCCGCGGGCCTTGCCAGTGCCATCGGCATCGTCAGGCGCGGCGGCGTGGTGGTGCAGATCGGCAATCTGCCGGGCGGCCAGATCCCGACGCCGTCGAACGCGGTGATGGCGAAGGAGATCGACCTGCGCGGCTCGTTCCGCTTCGGCTTCGAATTCATGACCGCGGTGGAGCTGATTTCGGCCGGCAGCGTCGACGTGCTGTCGCTGGTTACCGCCGAGCGTCCGCTGTCGACCGCGCCCGACGCGCTGCGGCTGGCGCTCGACCGCTCGCAGAGCGTCAAGGTCGTGCTGACCGCGAACTGAGTGGAGAGACCAGATGATGCTCGAAGGTTGGCGCTGGTACGGGCCTGATGATCCGGTCTCGCTCGACGATGTCAGGCAGGCCGGTGCGAGCGATATCGTCTCGGCGCTGCATCAGGTGCCGATCGGCGAGGCCTGGACGCGCAAGGCGGTCGAGGAGCGCAAGAACTTCATCGAGAACGGTCAGCCCGGCCGCTCAAAGCTGACATGGTCGGTGGTGGAATCGATTCCGATCCCCGATGACGTCAAGCGTCTCGGCGGTAAGGCGACGAAGTCGATCGAGGCGTGGATCGCGAGCATGGAAGCGGTCGCCGCCTCCGGCATCAAGATCATCTGCTACAATTTCATGCCGGTCGTCGACTGGTGCCGCACTGACCTGGAGTGGGAGCTGCCAAATGGCGCCCGCGCCATGCGCTTCGACCAGGACCGCTTTGCCGCCTTCGAGCTGCATATCCTGAAGCGGCCCGCCGCGGTGCAGGAGTACTCACCCGAGCAGCAGGCCCGCGCGAAGGCGCTGTTCGAGAAGATGAGCCAGGCGGATATCGACTATCTCGTCATGGTCATCGCAAGCGCGCTGCCGGGCTCGACCACCGAGCCGATGACCATTCCGCAATTCCGCGACCGGCTGGAGACCTATCGCGACATCTCGCCTGAGATCCTGAGGCAGCATCTCGCCGAGTTCCTGGCGCGGGTGACGCCGGTGGCCGAGCAGCTCGGAGTGTCCCTGACCCTGCATCCCGACGATCCGCCGCGCCCGCTGTTCGGTCTGCCGCGCATTGCCTCGTCAGCCGCCGACTATCAGGCGCTGTTCGACGCGGTGCCGTCCAAGGCGAACGGCATCTGCCTGTGCACCGGTTCGCTCGGCGTGCGCGCGGAGAACAATCTGCCTGAAATGGCCGAGCGCTTCGGCCCCCGCATCGCCTTTGCGCATCTGCGTGCAACCAAGCGCGAGGCGGACGGGCTGTCGTTCTACGAGTCCGATCATCTCGACGGTGACGTCGACATGGTCGCCGTGCTCAAGGCGCTGCTGAAGGAGAACGCGAAGCGTTCGCCCGACAAGCAAATCGTGTTCCGGCCCGACCACGGCCACCGCATGCTCGACGATCTCGCCGCCACCAAGCGCACCAACCCCGGCTACACCGCGATCGGCCGCCTCCGCGGCCTCGCCGAACTGCGCGGCGCGATCCGCGCGATCGAACATCGGTAGGGAAAAGCTCTCTCGTCATGACGTGGAAGGAGGGGGTCCGACGCCTCCAAAGCGTCATGGCCGGGCTTGTCCCGGCCATCCACGTCTAGCCACGCCGCACCGAGAACGTGGATGCCCGGGACAAGCCCGGGCATGACGACCTGTTGCGAACGTTCGATTGCGGCTCCGCCACCTAATAACACGCGTCCATCGCGCCGAGCCTCGGATAGAGCCGGTCGATCGCGGCGATCTCGCTGTGCATCTGCGTGATGATCCAGTCGCGGATCTCGGCGGCGATCGGGCGCATCGGCCGGTTGCGGGGCGGCAGGAATTCGCAGATGCGGCGCGTGGTGGTCAGCGTGTCGGAGGCCGGCACCAGCGCGCCGGTGAGCAGCCAGTGCGAGGTGACGGTCAGCCAGCCGAGCGCGATGCCCTGGCCGAGCAGGGCGGCCTGCACCACGACGGCATAATCCGTAAAGCTCAGCCCCTTGGCCGCGCCGCGGCGTCCGGTGAGGAGCGATGCATAATCCGCGGCCCAGTCGCCCGGCGTCTCGGCGAGGCGGATGATGGTGTTGCCCTCGGCGGGATCGGTTGCGCCGAGATAGGAGGGGCTGCACATCGGCAGCATCACTTCCTTCATCACGAGCGTTCCGCCGGAGGGCGGCTCCTCGCGATCGCGAAAGCGCATGCCGAGGTCGACATTCTCCACCGGCCCGCGCAGCGCGCCGGAGATCAGCTGGAAGCGCAGGTCGACTTGCGGAAACTGCTTCTGCAGCTTGTCGATGCGCGGCATCAGCCAATGCGTGGTGAAGGCGGAGGAGACCGACAGCGTCACCGTCTCGGTGCCCTTGCGGCGCCGCTCGATCTCGACGAGGCCGCTCTCGATGCTGCGAAAGCCGTCGAGCACGCGGCGATACAACAGCTCGCCTTCCTCGGTGAGCACGGCACGGCCCGCTGTGCGGTCGAACAGGCGGACGCCGAGATGCTCCTCGAGCTGGCCGAGCATCCGGCTCACCGCAGGCTGCGTCACGTTCAATTCCGCGGCGGCGGCCGTGAAGCTGCCATTGCGCGCCGCCGCGTCGAAGACGAACAGGGCGTTGCTCGACGGCAGCATGCGGCGAAGCTCAGGCATAACGTCATGTTATGGGCGCGGTGAGAATTTGGCAATTGCCGGATTTTGCCAAGTCTGGTGTCATCGGCATCACAGCCTAAAGACAGGGTGTTCGGGCAAGGATTTGGTGCGGCGCACGCTGCGCCACTGAATGCTCCGGAATGCTGTCTATAAAGCAGGCTTATGGCGCGCAGTGAGGCACGCCATTGCAGGGACGGGCGAGGTCGATCGTTGGACAAACGAGCGGAAAGCGTCGAGATCAGGTCCGCGAGCAAGGCGTATGGCGCCGTTCGCGCTCTCGACGACGTCTCGCTCAATGTCGGCGCCGGCGAGTTCGTCTCGCTGCTCGGTCCCTCCGGCTCGGGCAAGACCACGCTGCTCGGCATTTTGGGCGGCTTCATCCTGCCGACGTCAGGCACGATCCTGTTCGGCGGCCGAGACGTCACCTACATGCCGCCGCACAAGCGGGACATCGGTGTGGTGTTCCAGAACTACGCGCTGTTCCCGCATATGAGCGTCGGCGAGAACGTCGCCTTTCCCCTGCGTGCGCGCCGCCTGCCGAAAGCCAGCTGGCCCGACAAGGTGCGCGCTGCACTCGGCATGGTCGGGCTTTCCGGCTATGAGGAGCGCGGCATCGCGCAGCTCTCCGGCGGCCAGCGCCAGCGCGTGGCGCTGGCGCGCGCCATGATCTTCGAGCCGCGCCTGATCCTGATGGACGAGCCGCTCTCCGCGCTCGACAAGCAGCTGCGCGAATCCATGCAGATCGAGCTGCGCGCGCTGCACCGGCGCATCCAGGCCACCATCATCTATGTCACCCATGACCAGCGCGAGGCGCTGACCATGAGCGATCGCGTCGCCGTCATGAAGGATGGACGGCTGATCCAGATCGACGTGCCCGAGCGGCTGCACGACCATCCCGCCGATTCCTTCGTCGCGAGCTTCATCGGCGAGGCGACGATGCTTCCCGTCCGCCGCGTCGATGCCTCCAGCGTGGCGCTCGGCAATGCGCTGCTGCGCAGCGCCCGCCTTATCCCGGACGGCGATGCCTTGATGCTCGCCGTGCACAGCGAGAAGCTCCTGATCGACGACGGTGCGCAGGACGGCGCCTGCAACCGGCTGACCGGAACGGTCACCGACATCGTCTATCAGGGCGAGAGCCTGCGCATCTTCCTTTCGCTTGCCGACGGCATCGCGCTCAGCCTGCGCCAGCCGAGCTATCACCAGGCCTATAGCCGCATCCCGCCGCTCGGCGGCCGCCTCACCGTCACCCTTCACCCCGAGGACACCATCGTCGTGCCCAGGGTGGACTGATTCAAGCCCTGTCCAACCGAGAGAAGAAACGACATGTCGACCCAAGCCGCGTTCAGCAATTTCAAGGTTCTCACCTTCGACGTCGTCGGCACCCTGATCGATTTCGAGACCGGCGTGATCGAGGCGGTGCGCAGGATCTCCGGCAAGACGCCCGCCGAGCTCAGCGACGACCAGATCTTCGAGCCCTACAAGCGCGGCCGCGACAAGTTCTACGGCCGGTCCAGCGAGGCGATGTTCCACGTCTATCGCCATCTCGCCACGGAGCTCGGGCTGCCCTCCGACGATGCGGCGTGCGACGTGTTCCAGCTCTCGGTGCTGCGCTGGGGGCCGTTCGCGGACTCGGTCGAAGCGCTCAAGCGTCTGCGCACGAAGTTTCGGCTGGTGGCGATGACCAATGCGGACCGCGTCGCGCTGTCCTGCTATGCCCACGCACTCGGTGATCCCTTCGACGACACCGTGTGTGCCGACGAAACCGGCGTTGCAAAACCCAATCCCGAGTTCTTTGCCTACAACAAGGGACGTCAATCCGCCTTCGGCTACAAGCAGTCCGACATTCTGCACGTCGCGCAGAGCCAGTACCACGACATCGGGATCGCGCGGAAGCTCGGCTACAAGGTGTGCTGGATCGAGCGCCGCCAGGGTATCGCCGGCTTCGGCGGCACGCCGGCGGTGGAGACGCTGACCAAGCCGGACTTTCATTATCCGACGTTGAAGGCGCTGGCCGACGCGGCGATCGGGCCGGCGGCGTAGCATCGTGAGCGCGGGCATGACACGGGACTGGAGCGCCCTGCCATCGGTCAACTCGCTGTGGGAAGCCACAGCCGAGCCGGCGCGCGAATTTCCCGTGCTGTCGGGCGAGCAGCAGGCGGATGTGGTGATCATTGGCGCGGGCTATACCGGCCTGTCCGCGGCGCACCACATCGCCAGGAGCGGCCTCAGCCCGGTCGTGCTGGAAGCCAACCGCCCCGGCTGGGGCGCAAGCGGCCGCAACGGCGGCGTCATCACCGCGAAATTCCGCCTGTCGTTCCGCGAGGTCGATGCCGTGCACGGCCGCGCCATGGCGAAGCGCATGTACGAGATCGCGCATGAATCGACCGACATGGTCGAGGAACTGGTCTGCGAATATGGCATCGCCAGCGCGAACCTCGTGCGTACCGGCCAGGTCAAGGCGGCGCACAACGAGACGACGCTCCGGGCCGCGATCGACGAAGCCAACTGGATGACGCGCGAGATGGGCTCGGCCGTGGTCCGCATCCTCGACAGGGATGGCGTGCGCGAGGAGACCGGCTCGGACATCTTCGTCGGCGGCGTGCTCAATCCCGGCTCGGGCGGCATCCATCCGCTGAACTATCTGCGTGGGCTCGCAAATGGTGTGGCGAGCCGGGGCGTGCCGATCTTCCAGGAGTCCCCGGTCGTCAAGCTGCGGCGCGAGGGGGACGGCATCGTCGCCGAGACGCCGCGCGGCACTGTGCGCGCCAAGCAGGCGATCATCGCCACCAACAGCTATTCCGATCTCACCAATGCCACCGCGCATCTGCAGCGCACGCTGGTCCCGTTCCGCAGCGCCATGGTCGCGACCGAGCAGCTGCCGCGCAATCTTGCGGGAAAGCTGATGCCGTCGGGTCGCACCTACACCGAGACCAAGCGCATGATGCGTTGGTTCCGCATGGTCGACAACCGCGTGATCTTCGGCGGCCGCGGCGCGTTCGGCAAGCAGGACTCGCAGGCCGCGTTCGACGCACTGCGCAAGGCCATGGTCGGCATCTTCCCCGATCTCGCCGACATCCCGCTCGCCTACAAATGGTCGGGCCTGGTCGCGATGACGCTGGACTCGGTGCCGCATATCGGCCGGCTCGACGACCGCACGCTGGTCTCGCTGGGCTACAACGGCGCCGGCGTCGCGATGTCGAGCCTGATGGGCCGCTATCTCGCCGCCTTCGTGCGCGGCGAGACGCCGGACGTCGGCCTGCTCGATATCAGGCGTATGAAGACGATTCCGTTCTATCCGCTGCGCGAGCCCGCCGTGCGCATGGTCGCCGGCTGGTACCAGTTTCTCGATGCGATCGGTCAGTGAGATCATTTGGAGGAGGCGAGGATGACGATGACGCAGAAGTTTGGATTGGGCTGCGCGCTGCTGGGCGCAATCGGATATGCTGCTGCGGCCGATGCCGCCGAGCAGATCACCTTCGTCTCGCAAGGCGGTGCCTATCAGCAGGCGCAGACGGTGGCGATCCTCGATCCCTCGGCCAAGAAGCTCGGCATCACCATCAACCAGGATTCCATTCCCGACGCCTGGCCCGCGATCAAGACGCAGGTCGGCAGCGGCAAGCCGATCTGGGATGTCGTCGATACCCCGACCGGCAACTGCCTGCGCGGCGGCGAGCAGGGGCTGATCGAGAAGCTCGATTTCTCCAAGATTCCAAACGGCGCGGCGATGCCGGAGGCCTATCGCAGTCCCTATTCGGTGTCCTATGAATTCTATTCCAGCGTGCTGTCCTACAGCCAAAAGACGTTCCCGAAGGATGCGCCGAACAGCTGGGCCGATTTCTGGGACGTGAAGAAATTTCCCGGCCGCCGCGCGCTGCGCAACCATCCGTTCGCGACGCTGGAGGCCGCGCTGATGGCTGACGGCGTCGCGCCGGACAAGCTCTATCCGCTCGACGTCGACCGCGCCTTCAAGAAGCTGGAGGAGATCAAGCCGCACATCACGGTGTGGTGGACCTCGGGCGCGCAGTCGGCGCAGCTGCTCAACGACGGCGAGGTCGACATGGAGATGGCCTGGAACGGCCGCGTCACCGCCGTCGCCAAGGAGGGCGCCAAGGTTGCCTTCACCTACAACCAGGGCATCCTGCAGAGCACCTCACTCTGCATCCTCAAGGGCGCGCCGAATCTCGCCACGGCCGTGAAATTCCTCAACGAGGCGGTCGATCCCGTGCACCAGGCCAATCTGCCGCTCCACATCGACTACGGCCCCGGCAATCCCAAGGCGTTCGAGACCGGCGTGATCAAGCCCGAGCGCGCCGCGCAGCTGCCGAGCGAGCCGGCCAACGCCGCCAAGCAGGCGCTGATGTCCTACGCCTGGTGGTCTTCGCCCGCAGGCGAAGCCGCCGAGAAGCGCTGGGCCTCGTTCATGCAGAAGTAAAGCGCGCCAATGCCGACGACATCCGTGCCGGATCCCTCCGAGAAGCATCAGCGCCGTGAGAACGGCCTGATGCTGGCATTGGTGTCGCCGGCGCTGCTGGTGATCCTGGCGCTGATCGTGCTGCCGGTCGGCTGGCTGGCCTGGCAGTCGGTCTATCATGACGGCTTCACGCTGGAGAACTACCGCCGCATCTTCACCGAGGACATCTACTGGCGCAGCTTCGCACTGACCTTCGAGATCAGCCTCGCGGTGACGGTGATCGCGCTGCTGCTCGGCTATCCCGTCGCCTATCTCGCCAACTCCGTGCCGAAGGGTTGGAGCATCCTGATCCTGTCGCTGGTCGTGCTGCCGTTCTGGACATCGGTGCTGGTGCGCGCCTATGCCTGGCTGGCGTTGCTTCAGCGCACCGGCGTGATCAACCAGTTCTTGCGTTACCTCGAATTGATCTCCGAGCCGCTCGCCCTCGTCCACAACACTTTCGGCACGGTGGTCGCCACCGTGCACATCCTGCTGCCGTTCATGGTGCTGCCGCTCTACGCCACCATGCAGAAGATCCCCGGTGATCTCATGCAGGCCGGCGCCAGCCTCGGGGCAAGTCCGTCGCTGACGTTCTTGCGCGTCTTCCTGCCGCTGTCGCTGCCGGGCGTGCTCGCCGGCTGCACCATGGTGTTCGTGCTCTGCCTCGGCTTCTACATCACGCCGGAACTGCTCGGCGGCGGACGCACCGTGATGGTGTCGATGCTGGTGAGCCGCAATGTCGAGCTCTACAACCAGTTTGGGGCTGCGAGCGCTGTCGCGGTCGTGCTGCTGCTGAGCGTGCTTGCGATCTTCTTCGCCGTCAGCCGCTTCATCTCGCTCGATCGCGTGCTGGGGCAGAAATGATGCGCACCTCGCCCGCACGCATCGCCCTCTACGTGATCAGCGCGCTGGTGCTGGTCTATCTGATCCTGCCCGTGCTGATCATCGCGCCGATCTCGTTCTCCAGCGCGCGCTTCCTGACCTTCCCGCCGCCGTCGTTCTCGACGCGTTGGTATCAACAATATTTCGCCAACCCGGCCTGGATGCAGGCGACACGGGTGACGCTGACGGTCGCGCTGCTGACGGTGGTGATCGCGACGCCGTTCGGGGTTGCCGCCGCCTACGCCATCAGCCAGTCGAAGCTGCGCATCATGCGCGTCATCCACATGGCGCTGTTGCTGCCGCTGGTGGTGCCCATCATCATCACCGCGGTCGGCATCTTCTTCGTCTATGCCAAGGTCGGCCTGGTCGCGACCATGCCTGGCCTCGTGCTGGCGAACGTGATGCTGGGTTTGCCCTACGTCGTCATCTCCGTGCTCGCAGGGCTCCAGAGCTTCGACCCCGCGCAGGAGATGGTGGCGCGCAGCCTCGGCATGAACCGCCTGCGCAGCTTCTTCGCGGTGACGCTGCCGCAAATCAAGTCCAGCGTGATCGCCGGCGGCATCTTCGCCTTCATCTCGGCAATGGACGAGACCATCGTGGCGCTGTTCATCTCCGGCGGCCAGTATCAGCCGCTGACCAAGCGCATGTTCACGGCGCTCCGCGACGAGATCGACCCGACCATCGCCGCGATCTCGACGCTGATGACCGCGGCGTCCTTCATGCTGGTGCTGCTGGCGAGCACGCGGCAGAAGAGGAGCGGGTGAGGGGAGTTCTGATCGTGCGTAGCGCGGCAATCGAGCCTCCATCACCGTCACCCTGAGGGGCGCGCCCTGGGGCGCAACGCGCCGCAGGGCAAGCCTCGAAGGGCGACGGCCCCACTGCAAGAGTTCGGCCGTGCATCCTTCGAGGCTCCCGGCGCGATGCTGTGCGCATCGCGCCACTCGCTCCTCAGGATGACGGAATTATCATCGTCGCCCGGCGAAGGCCCTCACTTCGCCCCCAGCCACGCCAGGATCATCTCCACGATCTGCGTGCGGCTCCGCGCCAGTACCTTCGGCTCGCTCAAGTCCCGGTCGAACAGCGCGCCAAAGGTGTGGCGGTTGGCGACGCGGAAGAAGCAATAGGAGGAGATGGCGAGGTGCAGGTCGATGGCGTCGACGTCGTCGCGGAAGACGCCTTCGGCGCGGCCGCGCTTCAAAATGCCGTCGAGGGTCGCGATCACGCTGGCGTTGAGCTGGCGCAGTTGCGGATTCTGCTTCAGGTGCTTGCCGTGGTGGATGTTCTCGATCGAGACGAGGCGGATGAAGTTCGGATTGCGCTCGTCGTGGTCGAAAGTCGCCTCGATCAGCCGCCGTAATCCTTCGCGCGCGTCGCAGCTTTCGATGTCGAGCTGGTCCTCCAGCGCGCGGATGCTGCGATAGGCCTCCTCCAGCACCGCGAGGTAGAGCTGCTCCTTGCCGCCGAAATAGTAATAGATCATGCGCTTCGAGGTGCGCGTCCGCGCCGCGATCGCATCGACGCGGGCGCCCGAATAGCCCTCCGAGGCGAATTCGGCCATCGCCACTTCGAGGATGTCGCGCTTGGTGCGCTCGGGATCGTTGGTGCGCTTCGATGGGGGCGGCATGCGCTCGAGCATTGCTGTTTCTCCCCCCAGTTTCCATGGATCGCCTTGAAGGTGAAGGCAAATTTGGCGCTTTCGGGCCTCGATCCAACGCGTATTGCATAAACGTACTAGTTCGTACATTATGACCTCAAACCGAGCTTGCGGCAATCAAAACCAGAAGAACGCGCGCAAGGCGGCGGCCCGCCTGACGCGAACCGCTCGGACACATGGGGAGGAGATTCTGATGACGTTGACGTCCACCGCATCGCTGCATGCATCATCCGGCGCGGAAGCTGCACAAGACAAGCTGCCCAAGCGCGCCGCGCTGGTCAGCTTCGTCGGCAGCATGCTCGAATACTACGACTTCTTCATCTACGGCACCGCGGCTGCGCTGATCTTTCCAAAAGTCTTCTTCGCCAACGTCGATCCGTCGACGGCGACGCTGCTGGCGCTATTGTCCTTCGGCATCGGCTATATCGCGCGGCCCGTGGGCGCCGTCATCCTCGGCCATTTCGGCGATCGCATCGGCCGCAAGACGGTGCTGTTGTTCACGCTGGTCCTGATGGGCGGCTCGACGCTCGCGATCGGCCTGTTGCCGGATGCCAAGGCCATCGGCAACGCCGCGCCGATCATTTTGACGCTGCTGCGCCTGTTGCAGGGCCTGTCGGCCGCCGGCGAGCAGAGCGGGGCGAACTCGCTGACGCTGGAGCACTCCGCCAATTCCAACCGCGCCTTCTTCACCAGCTGGACTCTGAGCGGCACCCAGGCCGGCGCGATCCTGGCGACGCTGGTGTTCATCCCCGTGTCGAGCCTGCCCGAAGAGCAGCTCTTGAGCTGGGGCTGGCGCATTCCGTTCCTGCTGTCCTTCTTCGTGTTGATTGTCGCCTATCTGGTGCGGCGGACCATGCCGGAAACGCCCGTGTTCGAGGACATCAAGGACAAGGCGAAGGTGGCGCGCTTTCCGGTCGTGGCGCTGCTGCGCGACTATTGGTCCGATGTGCTGCGCGTGATCGTCTGCGCGTTGATCGCGACCGTCAGCACCATGACGGCCGTGTTCGCGCTCGGCTATGCCACCTCGAAGTTCGGCGTCGCGCGTCCGACCATGCTGTGGGCCGGCGTGCTCGGCAACGTCACCGCGCTGATCACCCAGCCGCTGTGGGCGCTGCTGGCCGACAGGATCGGCCGCAAGCCGGTGTTCATCGGCGGCGTGCTCGGCTGCGCGGTGCTCGTGTTCCCCTATTTCATGCTGGTGACGTCAGGGAATACGCCGGCGATCTTCGCCGCGGCAATGATCCTCTCCGGCATCATCTACGCCGCACCGAACGCGATCTGGCCCTCGTTTTATGCCGAGATGTTCGAGGCGCGCGTGCGCTATTCCGGCACGGCGATCGGCACCCAGCTCGGCTTCCTCGCCGCCGGCTTCACGCCGCTGGTCAGCGCAAGCCTGGTCGGCGAGGGACCGAACGGCTGGATCCCCGTGGCGATCTTCGTTGCCTGCTGCTGCGTGATCTCGGCGGCATCGGCGGCAACCGCGCGCGAAACCCACACCGTCGATATCGCCGATCTCGGCAAGCGGCGCGCGTAAGAGCAGGGCAAGTTGCAGATGCGAGCGAAAGCGGTTTCGACCACAAGCGGGCCGGTCACCGGCGCAGAGCAGAATGGCATGCACGTCTTTCGGGGCGTGCCCTATGCAACCGCGCGGCGCTTTGCCAAACCCGTGCCGCCGCTCGAATGGACGGAGCCGCGGAGCTGCACGGAGTACGGCGCTTACGCGCCGCAGCCCGGTCATCTCGATCATGCGGCTGAGGCCGCCTGCCTCAGCCTGAACATCTGGGCGCCGGCGGCCGATCGCCCGCTGCCGGTGCTGTTCTTCGTCCATGGCGGCGCCTTCGTCACCGGTGGCGGCGCCGATTATGACGGCGCTTTCCTGGCCGCGCATGGGCCGGCCGTGATCGTCACCATCAACTACCGGCTCGGCCCGCTCGGCTTCCTCCAGCTGCATCGTCGTGGCTTCGCGGAGGCGAGCAACCTCGCGCTCCAGGATACGCTCGCCGCCCTCGATTGGGTGCGCGCCAACATTGCGAAGTTCGGCGGCGACCCGGACGCGATCACGCTCGCAGGCCAGTCTGCCGGCGCCTCCATGGTGATTGCGCTGACGACCCTGCCGCAGGCCAAAGGCAAGTTCATCCGTGCTCTCGCGCTCAGCGCACCCGGGCGGACCATCATGAGCGCCGATCATGCCGACGACGTCGCGCGGCGCGTGATCGACGAGCTCGGACTGTCGCGTGATCCAGGCATGATTGCTTCCGTGCCGCTGCAAGACCTGTTCGCGGCGGTGGAGCGCGTCGGTCGCAGGCTCGCGGACGAGACGGAGCACGGCACCGTGTTCGGCCCCGTGCTCGACGGCACGGTGATCCCGCGCGAGCCCCGCGACGTCATCGCCGACGGAACGCTGCGTGACATTCCGCTCTGGCTCGGCTCCTGTCGCGACGAGATGGTGATGTTCCTGAAGAGCACGCCGCCGGCCGCGATGATCCGCACCACCGAGCGGCAGCTGCGCGCCTCGTTCGGCGATGCCGGCTGGGAGCGCCTGCTGTCCTGTTATCGCGCCAGCGCGCGTCCCGACGAGGATCCGTACGAGGCGCTGCTGTCGGATGCGTTCTGGCATCGCCCGATGGCTGATCTGGCGCGTCTGCATGCTGCGGCGGGCGGCTCGGCGTGGCTGAGCCGGTTCGATCACCGCCCCTCGCTCGAGCCGTTCCTGTCGCAAGGCCCGACCCACGGCGCCGACAACGCCTGTCTCTGGGCCCACCTGCCTGATTTCATCGATCGCCCGATCCTGAAGCGCAAGGGCGGTCCGATGACTTCAGGCGACGTCGAGGTCGCCGCGCGTTTTCAGGCCGACGTGCTGCGCTTCGTCACGACCGGCAGGCCTGATGTCGCGGACGCCTGGCCGCGGTTCACGACCGACAGGGAGCCGCTCGGGATATTCAGTCAGCCGTTTCACGTCGTCTCGCTCAGAGACGGCGCGCGGTCGCTGCTGTGGGCGGAGCTGCTGGCGCAATCCGGCGCGCCCAAAGCTCACCCGATCGCGAAATCCGCCGCCGTCTCCGCGTGAATGGCCGTGGTGTCGAACGTCTCGACCGAGGTGTCGTCAGGGCCGACCAGCATCGTGATCTCGGTGCAGCCGAGGATGATGCACTCCGCGCCGGCGGCGACCAGCGCGGCCATCACGTCCTGATAGCAGCGGCGCGAGGGATCGGTGACGATGCCAAGGCACAGCTCCTCGTAAATGATGCGGTTCACATCGGCGCGCGCCCCGGTGGGAGGTACCAGCACGTCGAGATCATGCGCGCGCAGCCGGTCGATGTAAAAATCCTCCTCCATCGTGAATTTGGTGCCGAGCAGCCCGACCCGCCGGTATCCCTTCGCCCGGATCCGCTGCGCCGTCGCATCGCCGATGTGGATGAACGGAACGCTCACGCCGGAGATGATGTCGGGCGCCAATTTGTGCATCGTATTCGTGCACAGCACGATCGCCCGCGCGCCGCCGCTTTCGAGACGTCGCGCGACCTCCGTCAGGCTGGCCGCCGCCTCCGCCCAGCGGCCCGCATACTGCATCTGCTTGATCTGCTCGAAATCGTAGGAATACAGCAGCAGAGGCGCCGAATGCAGCTTGCCCATGCGATCGCGGACCCGCTCATTGATGAGCTTGTAGTACAGCGCGGTGCTCTCCCAGCTCATGCCCCCGATCAGGCCGATGGTCTGCATTCCAATGTCCTCGTTGAGTCCGGCCCGACCGTAGACGAAAACGCCGCGGCCCGGTAGCCATCGCTTGACGGAGGCGAGCTGGCGCGCGGTCCGGCTTCACCAATTATGCCTGCGTAGCCCCGATGGAGCGCAGCGCAATCCGGGGCCGCTCGCCCGGCAACTCGTACCGTCCCGGATTACGCTGGCGCTCCATCCGGGCTACGCGATCGCGGCCTGTGTCGCGCCTGTGTCAATCCATACGCGCAAAAATATTCCGCTTTACCGAAATTCGGTTTCGGCGTATGTGTCGGCCATCCTGATCCGGCGAAAGGGGCGGTCGTACGTCGCAACGAGCCGCGGATCGGGGAGCGGTGGACGCTATCAGCGTCGTGCACGG
>NZ_LFJB01000102.1:0-46685 GCF_006658625.1 Bradyrhizobium sp. UNPF46 | reverse complement strand
TTGAATCAGAACCGAAGCTCTAGATTCTTGTTTTGACGCGTTTTCTTCACGCGAACCGGTGTCCACTTCGCTCGAAAACGCTCTAGAACGCGTTCCTGAGCAGCGGGTACTTGGCTTCCAGGCCGTCGAGGCTGAAGGTGAATTCGACGACGCGCTCCGGGGCCGCGACGATTTCCTCGGCCGGCGGGGCGAATTGCGGCAGGAGCGCTGCCATCGCAGCAGGCGCGGCCTTCGGCGGCTTCGCGGCAGGCGCCGCGAGGGGCGGCCTCACTTCCGGCGCGGTGAACGGCGCCGTGGCCGCAGGCGCGAGCGGCGACCTCACGGCGGGTGCGGTGAGCGGGGCGGCCTTCGTGGCGGGAGCCTTGAGCGGCGGCATCCCGGCAGGCGCGGTGAACGACGCCACCGCTGCGGGCGCGGCAAGCGGCGCGATCGGGGCTTCGGTGATCTCGGCGAGAACGCCCGGCTTCGGATCGAGCCTGACCGGCACGGCGGTCTCGGGGGCGATGTGGACGGCCTTCGGCTGCACGGTCTGCACCTGCGGCTCACGCGGAAACACGCGGGGCATGGCCGCCGGCGACCAGCCGAAGGCGGGCGTCACGCTTGCAGCCGCCTCGGCAACGTCAGCGCCGGTTGCGAGCGCACGCCAGGTCTGGACGGCGCGCTTGGCCTCCTGGATGTTCTCGAGGAATGCGATCTCTGAATGATAACGCCGCCAGCGGCCGGTCTCGAACATTTCGGAGAGGTGCTGCAGCCGCTGCTCGGCGAGAGCGCACCAGCGCGCCGCAACGTCGCGACCAACAGCCACGGCACGAACAGACGTGCAGTCAGATTCTTGGCGAAGTGTCATAAACCAGCCCGTCAGGAGAAAATACGGACGCGGGGACGCAACGCACACGAATCAATTTAGACGTGACATGAATATTTTGTGGAAAAGTTTTGACTTGTCCAGCAACGACACGGCGCACATCGCCAAACACCGTAGTCGTGCGGAGATTTACTGTGTTTTCGAGTCAAGCTTCGCACAAGCATAGCGGACGTGCGGCGTGTTGCCCGAACGATGGCCGTGGACGTCGACGCGACCTTTCAACCGAAAGCTGAGCGCACGCGAAGTTTCAAAGAATCCGACGCCCAGAGCTGCGGGTCCGAGTGAATCACAACCGAAGCTCTGGCCCCTCGTTTCGACGCGTTGTCTTCCCGCAGACCGGAATCCACTTCGCTCGAAAACGCTCTGAAAAGAAAAGACCCGTCCGGGGGGACAACCGGACGGGTCGAGCCATATGGGCGCTTGGGGTGGATGGGCGCTCGCGCCTGATATGACTGATGGGGAGGGATAACCGCTCCCACATAATTTGGTCGTGGCAGCCAGCTGAACGTTCAACGCGGGGTTCGCTTTTTTGAGCTTCGATCTCCCGCGCGTCTTCGACCCAGCCGCTATCGCGTCGCCGGCCTATCCGTCTGAGAAACCGCGGATTTATCGTCCGCACTCGACAGCGAGGGTTGTTCGATCGCGCGGCTATTGGGCTCATCGCGACGCTTCGCGGCATCTTCACGTTTTGTTGTACCGGACGCAGCCGCAACCGGCGTCGTGCTGTCGGCGGGAATAGCCATGACCGCGGCAAATGCATCGGTCTGGCCGTCGCCGAAGAGTTCGTCGCGCCCGGGCGAGCCGAGGTCGCGCGCGGTCTTCGTCAGCGTCGTGCGCAGCGCTTCCGGCTTCAAGGCATAGTTGCGCTCGAGCAGCAACGCCGCGACGCCGGAGACATAGGCGGCCGAGAACGAGGTTCCCGACGTCATCTGGTACTTGCCGTCCGGCGCCGGCAGGAAGATGTCGACGCCGGGGGCGGCGATGGCGATGTAATTGCCGCGGTTGGACGCGCTGAACAACCGGTCCTGCTGGTCGGTCGCGCTGACCGCGATCACGTTCGGATTGGCGGCCGGGTAGAGCGGCGGCGATTTCGCGCCGGCATTGCCGGCAGCGGCAATCAGCACGAGACCTCGCGCGGCGGTCGCCGCGATGGCCCGCTCGATGACCGCGTCCTTCGGGCCGGCAAAGCTCATATTGACGATCTGCGCACCGTGCTCGGCGGCATAATTCAGCGAGCGCAGGATGATGTAGGACGAGCTCTCGGCGCCGCCATTGGCGCCGCCGAAGGCACGGATCGCGATGATGCGGGCCTCGGGCGCGCTGCCCATCAGCCGGGAATGCGCCACGATCGCGCCGGCGATGCCGGTGCCGTGGATGTGCGGCCCCTCGGCGCTACCGAGCGCATCGAAATTGTCCGCGACGGAATTGGCAAGCTCGGGGTGTCCGGCGTCGATGCCGGAGTCGATCACGGCCACCGTGACGTTGGCGCCGTGCGCCAGCGTATGCGCCTGCGGCAGGCGAAGCTTGGCCAGCGCGTATTGCGCGGGATCGCCCTCGCTGAGGGTCGTCGATTTCTGGTCCTGAAGCAGATAGCGGAAGTTCGGCTGGACCGAGCGCACGCTGCCGTCGGCCGCGAATTCCCGCCGCACCGTCTCGGTGGGCCGGCCGTCGGTGATCCGGAACAGGCCGAACGTGGCACCGATCAGCGGGAAATTTTCCGAGGAAATGCGCGTCAAGCCGTGCCGGCGCGCCAGCTCGTCGGCCTCGGCCGGCGACAGCGCACCGTCGATCTCGGCGACGAATTCGTTGGCGAAGCTGGTCGAATTCATCGCGGCCGGCGTATTGCTGCCGCGGCCCTTGCCCGCGCTCTTCTTGCCCGATTTCCCCGTGCCTTCGCCGCCGGCATTCGGCTGCGCCAGGCATTCGCCGTCGGCAGCGCGATAGGGCGCGGTGCAGGCCGGATACAGGTTCGGCGAGTAGCGCGCATAGGGCAGCACCGTCGTCGGCCGGATGCGCGAGGTCGTGGTGTGGGGGATGGCCGCGATGGTGCGCGGGCCGCGATCGACGCTGACCGCGCGCGCGGCGACGTTGGGACTGACGCGCGGGGTGATGTTCGACGAGATGGTCGGCGTTCGCGAGGGCAAGCTGATCGTGGGCGTGCGCATGATCGCCTGCGCCTTAGCGATCTCGACGCCGAGACAGGTGGCGATCAGAAGCGCGGCGCCGACCGACGAAACGTGGGCCCCGGCGCGCAACCTGCTCTTGGACTTGCCCGTCATCGGCTCAGCGGCGCGCCTAGGGCGCCGCGACGGCGAGGTTGACGAACTTCTCGCGCTGCATCTTGCCGAGCAGCGAGGCAAGCTCGTCCTGGCTCAAGGCCCTGTCGAACTGGAGGCGGAACATGCCGCCCTTGGCATCTCCGATGATCGAGGCCTGATAGCTGTCGAGCAGCGCGGTGATGTCGGCGACGCGCGCCTCGGGCGTGAAACGCACCAGTGCGCGCGCCGGTGCGGCGGTTGACCCGAGTTCGCGCGTGATCGGCGCACTGGTCGAGAGCGAGGCGGTCTGGAAGGTCGCGGGCTGCTTCTTCATCAGCACGGCGCCGATGATGCCGGCCTGCAGCACCAGCGCGACGGCGCCAAGGCTGGCCGACCAGGCCAGCGCGCGCGGCGACAGGCTCGCGAAGAAGGTCGCGATGCGCGCCGACAGCGGCAGCGAACCGCTCGCCCGCGCCGGCTCGGCGTCGATCGCGGCGAACAGCTTCTGCATCGCGCGCGCCGACGGAGCGCCCAGGCTCTCGTTCAGATGGATGGTCTCTTCGTACTCGCCGCGGATCGCGGCATATTGCTTCGCCAGAGCCGGATCGCGCGCCAGCGCTTCCTCGACCCGGCGCGCATCGCGCGCGTTCAGGGTGCCGGCCGCGTGCCACGGCAGCAGGAGTTCAATTTCACTGGGCTCTTGCTCCAGCATCTTCTTGCTCAAAGCCATCATGGCCAGCCTCGCTCAACGCCGGCTGCCTTCAGCAGTTCGGCCAGTTTCTTGCGCGCATAGAACAAGCGCGTCTTCACAGTGTTCTCCGGAATGCCGACGATCTCAGCCACCTCTTCCACGGACTTCTCGTGGTAGTAGACGAGATCGACGATTTCCCGGTGGTCCGGCGAGAGGCCGGTCAGACACTCCCGCAACGCTTCACTGGTATCCTTCTTCTGCACCACCGTCTCCGGATCGTCGGACGTATCCTCGATCGCGTTGGCGGCGTCTTCGTCCAGTTCAAAATCCTTTCTGCGCCGGAGCGCAGACAGGGCCTTGAACCGGGTGATTGCCAGCAGCCAGGTGGAAACAGCGGATCGGCCCTCGAACTTGCCGGCTTGACGCCAGACGTCCAGAAACACCTCGCTGATGAGGTCTTCCGCCGCCTGCTCGTCCCGCACGAGCCTCAGCCCGAAACGATACACCCTGACATGGTGCCGCCCGTACAGCACCTGCATGGCGAGCCGGTCACCCTGAGCGATCCTGGCGATGAGGACCTCGTCCGAAGCCGCCTGTGTCACGCTCAATGCCCGTCTCGCAAAGTTGGTCGGGTCGGCACGGCGGACGGTTCGACAGGGGGGGCAAAATTGTTCAGCCTACCGCAGTCATACGGGCGTCTGTGTGATCCACCCCACATACGCGCGCTTTTATTGGCACACCCACGGCGGTCAGCCGCCATCATCCAGATCGGTAACATAGTACTGCAATTCTTCCCTGCGGCATGCCTGTCCGGTACAGGCGGCCCAACCTCGTCCGGTTCCATAGCAGCCCTGCACGACATATGTCTCGCCAAGTCCGAATTAGGCTCGATCGCATCGCAGACTGGTGCCCGGTCCGCCGGCAAATTTCTCCCGCGGGCCCTTCACCTTGTTCCGCGCTGCACGGTTCGGATTCGGTTTCAAAGGATACCAAACCTAAAGGCTTGCCACGTAGATTTTTGCGCTGACACCACCACTGGCGGGACCATGAACACGGCCGCGACGTCCTTTCCCGAGAGGAATGCCGCTGAGGTCGCGGATCTCGTGCTGGCGCCCGAGACGGCCGCCCCCGAAGTCCTGGCGCGCCGGGCCCGGCAGCGCCGCCAGATGTATATCGGCCAGGTGGCGAGCTATTCGCTGGGCGCCTCCGTCCTGCTGCTCTACGCCTATGGCGGCGTGGTCTCGACGGCCGTTCCATCGCTGTTCTGGCTTGGCGGCCTGCTGATCATCGGCACGTTTACCGTGCTGTCGGAAGCCGGCTTCGGTGACCGCTTTGAGGATCACTACCTCACCGTTTTCCAGATCTCGGCGCATATGGCGCTGCAACTGGTGTTCCTGCTCGCCGTGCCGACGATCGGGGTCGCGTTCATCGCCGTGCTGTTCCTGATCTTCGCATTCGGCACGCTGCGGATGACCTCGAGCCAGGCGATGGTCACCTGGGGCCTTGCCACCTGCGGGCTCGCCGTCGTCTTCCTGGGCTCGGACCTGCCGATCGGACTGCCGGTCAGGACCCGCCTGGAGCGAACCGCCTCGATGCTGTGCTTCGTGCTGGTGATCGGCCAGTGCGCCTTCCTCGGCCTGTTCGGCGCCACTCTGCGCAAGATCCTGTACCGGCGCAGCATCGAGCTGAAGGCCGCCTATCAGCGCATCGAGGAACTGGCCGAGCTCGACGAACTCACCGGCTCCTACAATCGCCGCTGCATCATGCGCCTTCTCGACGTCGAGATCGAAAAATCGCGGCAGACGTCGACGCCAATCGCGATCGCGCTGATCGATCTCGACTGGTTCAAGCGCATCAACGACGCCCACGGCCATCCCGTCGGCGACGAGGTGCTACGCACCTTCGCGATCACCATTTTCGCCAACATCCGTCCGGACGATAGCTTCGGCCGCTACGGCGGCGAGGAATTTCTGCTGCTGCTGCCGGACACGTCGGGCGACGCCGCGCTGCGCATGCTCGAACGCTTGCGCAGCATCGTCGCCGATCTCGACTGGAGCGCCTTCTCGCCGGGCATGCGCGTGACCATTTCTGCGGGCGTCGTGACGCTGCGCGAGACCGATACTGCCGACACGTTTCTCGCGCGCGCCGACCGCGCGCTCTATTCCGCCAAGGCGCAAGGGCGCAACCGCATCGCAACGAGCTGACCAATCCATTTCCTCCCGACGTGGCAGCAGCCGCCGCCGGACCGAACGCTCCAGGACAGGGCAATGAGATCCAAATCCGCAAGATCATCCGAGAATCTGCTCGAGGAATTGCAGGCTGCGCTGTCGCACGGCACCGTCGCGCTCCGCGTCGAGACGCTGCGCCGTGTCACTGATCTCTTCGTCGGCAACGCGGTGGACTATTCCGACGACCATATCCGCGTGTTCGACGACGTGTTCCAGTGCCTGATCGAGCAGATCGAGGTTTCAGCCAGGGCGCTGCTCGCCGACCGCCTCGCACCGATCGCGGCCGCGCCTCCGAACATCATCCGCACGCTCGCGCTCGACGAGGTCATCGAGGTCTCGGGCCCCGTGCTGTCGAAATCGGAACGGCTCGACGAGACGACCTTGATCGAGATCGCGCGCACGAGGGGCCAGGCGCATCTCAAGGCGATCTCGCTTCGGCGGGTGCTGTCGGAAGCGCTGACCGACGTGCTGGTCAGCCGCGGCAATGACGATGTGGTGCAGTCGACCGTCGGCAATCCGGGCGCGCGGCTCTCAGAAGGAAGCCTGTCCGACCTCGTCACCCGCGCCGAACGCGACGGCGACCTCGCCGCCTGCATCGGCCTGCGCAAGGACCTGCCGCGTCATCATTATTTGAAGCTGGTCGCGAGAGCCTCCCTGAGCGTGCGCCGCAAGCTCGAGGCTGCGCATCCGGAGCTCGCGGACGAGGTGTCGAGCGTGGTCCAGGAAGTGGCCCAGCGGGTGCGCGCCGCCGCCATGACGAAGCAGACCGAGATGGCGCGGGCGCTGGTGAAGTCGCTGCACGCGGACGGCCGTCTCAACGAATTCCAGGTCACCACCTTTGCCGAGCAAGGCAAGTTCGACGAAACCAATGCGGGGCTTGCCGCGCTCGCCGGCGTCGCGGTCGAGACCGCCGAGACCATGATGATCGAAAGCCGCACCGAGGGCGTCATGATCCTCGCCAAGGTCGCGGGCATGTCCTGGCCGAGCGTGCGCGCCATCATCGCCATGCGCGAGAAGCTCTCGGGCGGCTCGCAGACCGACATGCTGACGCTGCGCGATACTTACGAGGCGCTGCGCTCATCGACCGCGCAGCAGGTGCTGCGCTTCCACCGCATGCAGCAGACCACCACGCCGGCGGCGTAAGACCGCAGCGTCTAGTATCTCAGGACCTTCGAGCCGGCCAACGCGCCCACCGCCGCGACGAACGCCGCCGCGAGCGTGTACCAGGTCGCGACGAACAGGGGTGAATCGTCGGTGCAGTGCGAGGCATAGAGCGTCGCGGCAAGGCCGGCCGACACCAGGCCGGCGAACGCACCGGCCAGCGCGGGCCGCGCAGGCGCGCCATGGCGCAGGCCGAACAGCGCGCCTGCGAGCAGCGGCAATGACATCGCAGGGATCGCAATCAGGCACACCCTGGAATTCTTGCCCACCAGCCGCATCGTCATCGGCATGGCCGGCGCCATCATCGCCTCGCTCCCGATCGCAACCGCAAGCAGCCCGACGGGGAGCAGCAGCAGCCAGGCCCAGCCGCGCATCAAGGCCTCGGGGCGTGACAGATGCAGGCTGACGATGATCGCGGGGATCGCGAGCGACAGCGTGACTGCGAACTTCATGTCGAAGAACGGGTTGCGCATGGCCGTCATCACGTCGGGCCGCACGCCGAGGAAGGTCGCGAAAATCAGGATCGACAAGGGCGCGGCGACCAGCAGCGCCGTGGTCAGCATGGTGCCGACGCGCGGCGCGCGGTGGGCGTTGTCGGCTGCGAGCGAGCGGATCAGTTGATCGGTATCCATGACTAGTGGTCCCGCAGTTTGGCCGTCAGCGCGGCAAGTCCGCGATGCAGTGCGACCCGCACCGCGCCTTCGCTCATCGAAAACTTCGTCGCCGTGTCCTTGATCGAGGCGCTCTCGACCGCGATCGACTGCAGCACGTCGCGCTGGCGCTGCGGCAGCGTGTTGAGCTGGGCTGCGACCTCGCCCGCGGAGGCCGTCTCCTGCGGCGCTTCGCCCGGCAGCGTCTCGGCGAAATCGTCGATGTTGACGAAGACCCGCCTGCCGCGCCGCCTGAGCGCATCGATCAGCTTGTTGCGGGCGATCGCGAACAGCCACGGCGCGAAGGGTGCTTCGCTGTCCCAGGTGTGCCGCTTCAAGTGCACCGCCAACAAAATCTCCTGCACGATATCCTCGGCCTGATCAGGGGGTTGCCCGGCCCGCGCCAGACCACGCCTCGCCGCGGCGCGCAGCACCGGCGTGACCGCCTTCAACAGGCGATGATATGCCGCATCATCGCCTGCCATGGCCGACCGCATCAGGCCGGTCCATTCGTCCTCACGTCCGCGCACGCGCGCCCCTCACCATGCAATTCGGCCGTTCGTTCAGTTTGTTACGCGGATCGGCGCGAGATCACAAATTCGTGATCAGAGCCGGACCTCGCGACCGATCCGGCCGTCAACCTCTGCGACGGCTCATAACACCGATCCGCTCGCACCGCACCCGGCGGCCGGCGGTACCGGGCCGGTTTGCCCCGTTTTTGCCCGGTGCAGCCCGAAGATTCCCATTTTCTGCCCCGCTGTCGTCACGGCCCAGGGTCTCTGTTCGCTCCGGGACGGGCGGAATTGGGGAGATCATCACCATGATGAAAGCCAGCGGGCGCGCGGCCCTGATCATTCTGGCCGGAATGTTGCTGCTGTTTGGAGGCCTCGCACAGGCGGCCCCAAGCTCAACCACCGGCAAATCGGACAGCGCGGGCCAGCGGGCCGACACGGCCAAGCCCGGCAAGCACCGGCGCCATGAGTCACGCCGCACCGGGAGCAGCATGACGGCGCAGAAGTCGGGCGACAAGACCGACACCCCGGCAAAGGCCGACGCGGCCAAATCTGATGGCAACAAGCCTGATGGCAAGACGGCCGACAACAAGGCCGACAATGACGTGCCGGTGTCGAGCCAGATGCCGCCGGCGGTCGCCAACGCCAACGCGCAGCTCGCCGCCACCGATACGCCGACCGCGGCTGCGGCCTCCGCGATGACGGATCGCGCCAACGACAACGTCCAGGCGGCCGCCGACAATACCAACGCCCCGAACGCCGAGAGCCAGGTCGTCGCAGCCGATCAGCTCAGCGACATCGATCGCGCCCTGCAACAGGACAGCCCACCGGCACAGAAGACGGTCCTTGCCGCAACCGAGGCCCAGCCCCGGCCCGCACCGGTCATGGCGAGCAGCCAGCAGAGCTCGGCCTGGGACCAGAGCTCCCTGATCGGCAAGATCTTCATCGGCGTCGGCACGCTGCTGACGCTGGCGTCCGCCGCACGCATGTTCATGGCCTGATTGCCGGTTCGGCCAGGACGCGCGGCCGGCGCGTCCTGCGTCCCCGGCCCCTCTTGAAGGCATCCGCGCCAGCGGGCACATTGCCCGCCCAATCAAAAGCGTGGGTGAAGCATGAGCACGTTCGAACACATCATCGTCGAAAGCACCGGTGCGGTCGGTATCATCAAGCTGAACCGGCCGAAGATGCTCAACGCGCTCTCCTTCGGCGTCTTCCGCGAAATCGCCGCGGCCGTCGACGACCTCGAGGCCGATGACGCCATCGGCTGCATCGTCGTGACCGGCAGCGAGAAGGCTTTTGCCGCCGGCGCCGACATCAAGGAGATGCAGCCGAAGGGCTTCATCGACATGTTCTCGGAGGATTTTGCCGCGATCGGAGGCGACCGCCTCGCGCGTTGCCGCAAGCCGACGATCGCAGCGGTCGCCGGTTATGCGCTCGGCGGCGGCTGCGAGCTCGCCATGATGTGCGATTTCATCATCGCCGCCGACACCGCCAAGTTCGGCCAGCCCGAGATCACGCTCGGCACCATTCCCGGCATCGGCGGTACCCAGCGCCTGACGCGCGCGATCGGCAAGTCCAAGGCGATGGATTTGTGCCTCACCGGCCGCATGATGGATGCTGCGGAAGCCGAACGTTCAGGTCTCGTCAGCCGCATCGTGCCCGCCGACAAGCTGATGGACGAAGTGATGGCGGCGGCCGAGAAGATCGCGTCGATGTCGCGCCCTGCGGTCGCGATGGCCAAGGAAGCGGTGAACCGCGCCTTCGAGACCACGCTCGCCGAGGGCATGAGCGTCGAGCGCAACCTGTTCCACGCGACCTTCGCGCTGGAGGACCGCTCCGAGGGCATGGCGGCGTTCATCGAGAAGCGCAAGCCGGTGAACAAGAACCGCTGACGCGGGCGGACGGTCAGGCTGGTGTAAGGCTCGGCCGCGTTCCCGCTAAATCCCTGTGACGAAGCTGCAACAAGCACGGATTTCATGGGAGTTTCCCCCGCGGCAGTTTGCCTGCGGGACCTCGGCTGGTTAAACAGTTAAGAGGCCCCGTCGGCGGGGGCGGACAGCCGGGGTTAAGCAGGATTACATGATTGGGCGTACCGCCAGAGCTGGTCGCGTGATGACGCGGCATCGATCGGGCGTGGGTCCTGTGCTTGCGACATGGACCACGCTGGCGCTCTGTTGCGCCCTGCCCGCCGCTGCGCGGGCCGAAGCCCTGCCGGAGGCGCTCGCCAAGGCCTACCAGACCAATCCACAGCTCAATGCCGAACGTGCGCGGCAACGCGCCACGGACGAGAACGTGCCGCAGGCCCTCGCCGGTTACCGGCCGCAACTCGTGGCAAGCCTCAGCGCCGGCTTGCAATCGGTGCGCAATCTGTTGCCCAACAACACGATCCAGACCGCCAATCTGAAGCCATGGGTCATCGGCGTCACCGTGACGCAGACCTTGTTCAACGGCTTCCGCACCGCCAATAACGTGCGCGCCGCCGAGTTCCAGGTGCAGTCGGGCCGCGAGGCGCTACGCAATGTCGGCCAGGGCGTCTTGCTCGACGCGGTAACCGCCTACACCAACGTGCTCGCCAACCAGTCGCTGGTCGAGGCGCAGCGCTCCAACGTCGCCTTCCTGCGCGAAACGCTCTCGGTCACCCAGCGCCGCCTCAACGCCGGTGATGTCACGCCGACCGACAGCGCCCAGGCCGAGGCCCGTCTCAACCGCGGACTTGCCGACCTCAACGCCGCCGAGGTCGCGCTCGCAGTCAGCCAGGCGATATACGCACAGGTGATCGGCAATGCGCCATCGCAGCTTCGGGCCGCCGAAGTGGTCGATCGTTATCTGCCGAAGAGCCGCGAGGATGTGCTGACAATGGCGATCCGCCAGCACCCAGCCGTGATGGCGGCAGGCTTCGACGTCGACGTCGCCTCCACCAATATCCGCGTCGCCGAAGGCGCGCTGCTGCCGAGTGCCACCATCCAGGGCAGCGCCAGCAAGAGTCGCAACAACGACCCGACGCTCGGCACCTTCGCCGAGGACCAGGCCTCCATCGTCGCCAACGTCACCGCGCCGATCTATGACGGCGGCCAGGCCGCCGCGCAGACCCGGCAGGCCAAGGAGATCACCGCGCAGAGCCGTCTCGTGCTCGACCAGGTGCGCAACCAGGCGCGCACTGCGGCGGTCAGCGCCTGGGTCGCCAATGAAGGCGCCAAGGTCGCGGTCTCGGCCTCGGAGTCCGAGGTGAAGGCGGCGACCGTCGCACTGCAGGGCGTGCAACGCGAGGCCGCCGGCGGGCAGCGCACGACAGTCGACGTTTTGAACTCGCAGGCCGATTTGATCCAGGCCAAGGCCCGCCTGATCGGTGCGCAACGCGACCGCGTCATCGCCTCCTACACGCTGCTCAGCGCCATCGGCCATCTCGACGTCAAGACGCTGAATCTGAACACGCCGGATTACCTGCCCGAGGTGCACTACCACCAGGTCCGCGATGCCTGGCACGGCCTGCGCACACCGTCGGGACAATAGCTTCAGATCATCGAGCCGGCGCATCGACGGCCCACGCCCGCTTGCGGTGCTTGTCGAGCAGCCATGCAGCGAAGCGCTGCGGCGGCTGGCGGGCCGATGTGATACCGTGCCGTGCGACCGAAAAAAAATCAGGGAGAGAAACCGTGCTCAACCGACGCTGTCTTCTGCTTGCCTCCCTCGCCGCCGGAGTAGCCATGACCAACAGAGCCCACGCGCGCGCGGCGCAGCCCGCGACGCCGATCAATTTCGATGTTCCGCCGCATGCCTGCGACTGCCATACCCACATCCATGGCGATCCCGAAAAGTTTCCGTTCTTCGCCGGGCGCGTCTACACGCCCGAGCTGGCCTCCCCGGAGGAAATGGCTGCACTCCACAAGGCGCTTCATATCGAACGCGTGGTGATCGTGACGCCGAGCGTCTACGGCACCGACAATTCCTCCACCCTGTTCGGCATGAAGGCACGCGGCCCGGATGCGCGCGGCGTCGCCGTGATCGACGACAAGACGACGGAAGCGCAGCTCGACGCTATGCACCAGGACGGCTTCCGCGGCATCCGTCTCAATCTCGCGACCGGCGGCGTCAACGATCCCAATGTCGCCCGGCCGCGCTTCACAGCCGCCGTTGAGCGCATGAAGGCGCGCGGCTGGCACGTGCAGCTCTACACCACGCTTGCGATGATCGCGGCGATCAAGGATCTCGTCGAGAGCGCACCGGTCCCGGTCGTCTTCGACCATTTCGGCGGGCTCGAAGCCGAGCGTGGCCTGGAACAGCCCGGCTTCTCGGACCTCGTCGCGCTGGTGAAGTCCGGCAAGGCCTATGTGAAGATCTCGGGCGCCTACCGCTCGTCGAAGCTCGCGCCCGATTATCAGGACATGGTGCCCTACGCGCAGGCGCTGATCGCGGCCAATGCGGACCGCATCGTCTGGGGCACCGACTGGCCGCATCCGGATTCCAGTCGCGTCGAAGGACGCAAGGCCACCGACATCGCGCCGCTCTATCAGATCGACGACGGGCGTCTCCTCAACCAGTTGCCGGTGTGGGCACCCGATGCCGCCGTGCGCAAGAAGATTCTGGTCGACAACCCGGCGCGACTTTACGGCTTTTGACGTCAGCGCGCGCGGCGCGAGAAGAACGAGATCAGGACCGGCAAGGTCACGAGGATCACGACCGGCGCCAGCATCATGCCGGTGACGACGACGACGGCGAGCGGCTTCTGCACCTGCGAGCCGATGCCCTCCGACAGCGCCGCCGGCAGAAGGCCGACGCCGGCGACGACGCAGGTCATCAGCACCGGACGAAGCTGCAGCTCGCCGGTGCGCACCACCGCGCTCATGCGGTCCATGCCCTCTTCGATCAGCTGGTTGAACTGCGACAGGATGATGATGCCATCCATCACCGCGATGCCGAACAGCGCGATGAAGCCGATCGCCGCGGAGACGCTGAACGCCGTGCCTGAGATCAGAAGGCCGAGCACGCCGCCAAAGATCGCCATCGGGATCACGCTCATCGCGAGCAGCGTGTCGGCCATCGAGCCGAAATTGAACCAGAGCAGCACGCCGATCAGCGCCAGCGAAATCGGCACCACGATCGACAGGCGGCGGATCGCGTCCTGGAGATTGCCGAACTCGCCGACCCATTCCATGTGCGAGCCGGGCGGCAGCTGCACCTGCTCGGCGATCTTGTCCTGGGCCTCGCGGATCGCGCTGCCGAGGTCGCGCTCACGCACCGAAAACTTGATCGGCAGGTAGCGTTCCTGCTGCTCGCGATAGATGTAGGCCGCGCCCGAGACGAGGCTGATGGTGGCGACCTCGCTGAGGGGAATCTGCGTGACGGTGCCGTTCGGCCCGGGTGCGCCGATGCGCAAATTCTGGATCGCCTCGGCGCTGCGGCGATATTCCGGCGCGAGACGAACGATGATCGGGAAGTGACGGTCGGAACCGGGCTCGTAGAGATCGCCGGCCGTATCGCCGCCGATCGCGACCTTGATGGTGGCGTTGATGTCGCCGGGCGCGAGGCCATAGCGCGCGGCCTTGGCGCGATTGATGTCGATCTGGACCGTCGGCTGCCCGAGCGAGGTGAACACCGCAAGGTCGGTGACGCCCTGAACTGTCGACAGCACCTGCTTGATCTTGTTGGCGGTGTCGGTCAGCGCCTGAAGGTCGCTGCCGAACAGCTTGATCGAGTTCTCGCCCTTCACGCCGGAGACGGCTTCGGAGACGTTGTCCTGAAGATATTGCGAGAAGTTGAACTCGACGCCGGGGAAGCGGTCGTCGAGCTGCTTGAGCAATTGCGCGGTCAGCTCTTCCTTGTCGCGGGTCCCGGGCCATTGGCTGATCGGCTTCAGCGGCGCGAAGAACTCGGCGTTGAAGAAGCCGGCGGCGTCGGTGCCGTCGTCGGGACGGCCGTGCTGCGATACGACGGACTCGACCTCGGGCCGGGCGCGGATCAGCTTGCGCATCTCGTTGACGTAGCTGTTGCCCTCCTGGAGCGAGATGGTCGGCGGCAGCGTGGCGCGAATCCAGAGATTGCCCTCCTCCAGCTTCGGCAGGAATTCGAGGCCGAGCAGCCGGGCGAGCGCCACCGTCATCAGCACGAGCCCGACCGCGCCGCCGAGCACGATGGCGCGATTGGCGACCGCCCATTGCAGCAGAGGCGAGTACAGGCGATGCAGGATCCGCATGACCCTGGTCTCGGTTTCCTCGACATGCGCGGGCAGGATGATCGCGGACAATGCCGGCGTGACCGTGAACGTCGCAAGCAGCCCGCCGGCGAGCGCATAGGCATAGGTGCGGGCCATCGGCCCGAAGATGTTGCCCTCGACGCCGGACAGCGTGAACAGCGGCAGGAAGGCCGCGATGATGATCGCCGCGGCGAAGAAGATCGAGCGCGAGACGTCGGCGGCCGCGCTGAGGATGGCGTGGCTCTTCATGCCGAACAGCGTCTCGTTGGACATGTGCTCGGATTCCGACATCGGCGTCGTCTGCGTCAGGCGGCGGAAGATCGCCTCCACCATGATGACGGTGGCATCGACGATCAGGCCGAAATCGATCGCCCCCACCGACAGCAGATTGGCCGATTCCCCGCGCAGCACCAGGATGATGACGGCGAAGAACAGCGCGAACGGAATGGTGGCACCGACGATCAGCGCGCTGCGGAGGTCGCCGAGGAAGATCCACTGCAACAGCACGATGAGGAGAATGCCGACCACCATGTTGTGCAGCACGGTGTGGGTGGTGAGCGCGATCAGGTCGCCGCGGTCGTAGATGCGCTCGATGCGCACGCCGGGCGGCAGGATGCTGGAGTTGTTGATGGTCTGGACGAGCTGGTGGACGCGCTTGATGGTTGGCGAGCTCTGCTCGCCGCGGCGCATCAGCACGATGCCCTGCACGATGTCGTCGGCATCGTCGATGCCGGCGATGCCGAGGCGCGGCTTCTGACCGACGGTGACGGTGGCGACGTCCTTGACCAGCACCGGATTTCCATTGGTCTGCGAGACCATGGTGTTGGCGACATCGTCGATGGAGCGGATCAGGCCGACGCCGCGGACCACGGCCGATTGCTGGCCGATATTGACGGTGTTGCCGCCGACATTGACGTTCGCATTTCCGACCGCCTGTAGCAGTTGCGGCAGCGTCAGGCCGTTGGCGACGAGCTTGTTGAAATCGACCTGGATCTCGTAGGTCTTGCTCTTGCCGCCCCAGCCGGTGACGTCGATCACCCCGGGCACGGCGCGGAAGCGGCGCTGCAGAATCCAGTCCTGGATGGTCTTGAGATCGAGCACGCTGTAGTTCGGCGGACCGACGAGACGGTAGCGGAAGATCTCGCCGATCGGGCTGAGCGGCGAGATCTGCGGCTGCACGTTGCCCGGCAGCGGCGCCAGCTGCGCCAGGCGGTTCAACACCTGCTGCAGCGCCTCGTCATAGGTGTAGGCGAACGAGAACTGGATTTTGACGTCGGACAGACCGTAGAGCGAGATGGTGCGGATGGTCGTGATGTTCTTCAGGCCCGCGACCTGAGTCTCGATCGGGATCGTGATGTAGCGCTCGATCTCCTCCGCCGACAGCCCCGGCGACTGCGTCACGATGTCGACCATCGGCGGGGTCGGGTCGGGATAGGCTTCGATGTTGAGCTGGTTGAATGCGATCACGCCGCCAATCAGCACGGCGACGAACATCCCAACCATCAGAAAGCGCCGGTTGACGGCAAGGGCGACGAGACGATCCATTCAAGCTTCAGTTTGTCTTGAGTTTATTGGGTCGTCGATCAGCTACCGGACGCCGCGCGGTCGATGAACAGGCTGCCCTTGACGACGATCTGCTCGCCGGGTCGGAGATTGCTGGTGACCTCGACGAGGTTACCGTTGATGAGGCCGATCTTGATCTCGCGCAGCTCGACCGACTTGTCGTCGCGCGCAACCCAGATGCGGACCTTGTCGGCCTCATAGATCAAAGCTTGTTTCGGCACGGCCGGCGCGGCGCGGTCGCCGGCCGAGTAGATCGTGACGTTGGCAAACATTTCCGGCTTGAGCAGGCCGTCCTTGTTGTCGATCGTGGCGCGGACCAGCAGGCGGCGGGTGGCGGGATCGATCGCAGCGGCGACGTAGTTGATCTTGGCCGTCAACGGCCGGCCCGGCAGCGCCATCACGTTGACGGTGATGTCCTGGCCGATGCACACCGCGGCCGCGTCGCTCTCGCGCACGAAGGCGGTGAGCCAGACGGTGGAGAGGTCGCCGATTACGAACACCGGATCGCTGGCGCCGGCGCTCACATACTGGCCGGGGCCGATCTTGCGCTGCACGACCGTGCCGGAGATCGGCGAGTAGATCGTGATCTCCCGATTGATGATGCCCTGGTCCTGGAACGCCTTGATGGTCTCGTCGGTGAAGCCGAGGATGCGCAGCTTGTTGCGCGCGGCTTCCAACGCGGTCCCCGAAGAACGCATGTCGTTCTGCGCCTGGACCTGGGTGGCTTCCGCCTGCTGGTAATCCTTCAGCGGAATGGCGTGGCCTTCGTAAAGATCCTTGGCGCGCTTGAACTGGATATCGGCCAGATCGATCGCCGACTTCGCCTTGTTCTGCGCGGTCATCGCCGCGATGAAATCGTTCTGGGCCTGCACGGTGTCGGCGGCCTCGATTGTGAACAGCGGTTGACCTTGCTTCAGCGTCTCGCCCGGCTTGGCCAGCAGCTTGGTGACGCGGCCCGCATAGGGAGAGAACACCGGGGTCGAACGGTCCTCGTCGACGGCGACCTTGCCTTCGGTGACGTATTCGGCACGGAAGGCCTTGGCCTTGACCGGCTCGATCGTCAGCGTCGCCCATTCGGATGCGGTCGGTGTGAAGTTCTGCGCATTCCTGCGCGACTGGCTGGAGATCTCGGAGTGCTTCTTTTCCTTGGGCCCCAAAGAGAGGAAGCCGTAGGCACCGGCGCCGGCAAGAGCTAGTAGAACTACGGATGTGATCACCCGTTGTTTCGTAAACACCTGCAATCGCTTGGTATTTTCAATTACCATGGAGCCCGGTCGTGTCTGCGACGATCTCGGCAGGTCCCTGCCTTATCGGTTGCGCTAATAGTGCCGAATTGGGATTTCAAACAACCTAAAAAGTGCCGATCGGCTTTCGGTTTGCGTTAAAATTTTGCGACGCGTCAGCTTCACGTCAGCTTCGCGCCGGCCACCGTGCCGGATGACTGCCGAGCGGCATCGCCGGACGCGACCATTGCGCCGGTGTCGCCGACAGCAGCGCCGCATGACGCACCGCCTTCAACATGCCGAATCCAGATGGCATGCTCTCGATGAACGCAGCATGTACGGCTTCGCCCGTAAGATCCGGGATACTTAGTCCGCCGTCCAGCCGGCCGAGATTCCACAGCCAGCGCCCGGTCTGCGCCAGTGACACGCGCACGTGCCAGCTGCCGCCTTCGCGGGCCTGGCGCATCCGGGCCATCGTCGCGCCGAACGCCATCAGATAGCCGGTGGCATGGTCGAGCATCTGCGCTGGCAATTCCTTGGGACCATCGAGGCCGGCAGCGCGCCCCTCGGCGTGATTGAATCCGGTCGTGGTCTGCACGAGGGAATCGAAGCCGCGCCGCTCGGCCCAGGGGCCGGCATGGCCATATGCTGACAGCGTGACGTAAACGATGCCGGGATTGAAGCTCGCGGCATCCTCCGGTGAAAAGCCGAGCGCTGCGAGAGCGCGCGGGCGATAGCCTTGCGAGAGGATGTCGGCGTCTTTCAACAGTTCGCGCAATTGCGCCCTGCCCGTCTCACTCTTCAGCTCGATGAAGCTGGTGAGCTTGCCGCGGCCGGTGTCAATGGTGAGCCAGTCAATGGCGGGCAGCTCCGGACCCGACACCAGCATCACATCCGCGCCGTGCGCAGCAAGCGTGCGGCCGGCGACGGGACCTGCGATGACGCGGGAGATATCGAGCACGCGAAGACCTGCAAGCGGACGATCGTCCTTCGCGTATCTTTGCGGCCACGGTTTCGGCGCGGCCTCGCCGATCTTCTCGATCGAGATCAGCGGCAATTGCGCGAGCGCGTGCGCCTGCGGCAGCGCCGACCATTCGTCGTAAGAGCGCATCAGGGCGACAACGCCGCCCGCGGCATAAGCCGCAGTTTCGAACGCCTCGCCCTTCCATTGCATCAGTGCCGCCTGCACCTTCTCGCGCTCGGGCTCGCAGGCCAGCACGCTGCAGACGGCGTCGCGATGATGCGGGAAGTTGGTATGACAGCGGACGAAGCGGCCATCGCCGGTCCTGTAGACACCGGCGATGGCGTCCCAGGCCGGCGGCGGAGGCTTGTCGTCGAGACGCAAATAGCGTTCGGAGCGGCACTCGGCGACGGCATGGCGCATGTCGACGGAGACGTCCTGCACCTGCCCGCTGCGCAGCCGCCAGATCTCGGCGGCAGCGAGGCCCGCGGCAGCGATGGTCGTTTGTCCGGCGACGGCGACACGGAACGAGGACGGAAGCTGCGGCTCCTCGCCGGTCAGCCGCGCGCGTTCGAGCGCAGCCGGATCGCCGCCGGCGGACGTCCAGATGTTCTCGAGAATGTCGGAGGGGCTTTGCATGACCGCTTCTCTCCCTCGTCATTTGCTGTACTTTTCTCAACCATGTCATGATCGCAGAAAGGAATGCAATGGCCGCCATTGATCCCCTCATCGCCGGTGCCGTGTTCATCGCAACGGCCGCGACCGACGCCGTCTACGTCATGTTCACCTCGGCCGTCATCGCGCGCAAGCGTATCCCGGCGGCGAACTGGAGCGCGGTCTGGTACCTGCTCTCATCCTACGCGGTGATCAGCTACACCGAAAACGCCGTCTACGTCGCCTTCGCCGCGATCGGCTCCTGGGCCGGTGCCTATGCCTCGCTGACCTTCCTGCACCGCCCGCCCGGCGGCCCGCCGGTGGGGGCTGCGCCGGAGTGAGGACACCGTCTCTCTCCACGTCATTGCGAGAAGCTCTTGCGACGAAGCAATCCAGACTGTTTCCGCAGATGCATTTCTGGATTGCTTCGCGGAGCCTGTCATCGGGCCGCGCTTTGCGCGGACCCGGTGGCTCGCAATGACGATGTGGAGGCTTCTGAATTCCTCTCGAAACAATTACACTCGCTGCCACCAACAACAAGGACAACCAACAATGGATCTCGGTCTCAAAGGAAAGAACGCCATCGTGCTCGGCGGCACGCGCGGCATCGGACGGGCGATCGCGGCAACGCTCGCCGGCGAAGGCGCCAATGTCGCGGTGTGCGCCCGCAATGCCGATCAGGTTGCGACCACCGTCGCTGAACTGAAGGCGAGCGGCATCAAGGCGACCGGCGGCGCAGTCGACGTCACCGACGGCGCGGCGCTGAAGTCCTGGATCGAGAGCGCCGCAAAGGAGCTTGGCGGCGTCGACCTGCTGTTCTCCAATGCCGGCGCGATGGCCCAGGGTCACGATCCTGCATCGTGGCAGCAGAATTTCCAGCTCGACGTTCTCGGCGCCGTGCATGCCTTCGACGCTGCGCGGCCGTTCCTCGAAGCGAGCGGCGCGAACAGCGGCGACGCCGCCTTCGTCATCATCTCGTCGATCTCGGCGGCGCAGGCCGACACGGCCAGCTCCTACGGCCCGATCAAGGCCGCGCTGATCCACATGGCCAAGGGACTGGCGCGGCAATATGCCAGGAAGAAGATCCGCGTGAATGTCGTGTCGCCCGGCACCGTCTATTTCAAGGGTGGCGTCTGGGAGATGATCGAGAAGAACATGCCCGACCGCTACAACGACGCGATGAAGCGCAATCCGACCGGACGCATGGCGACGCCGCAGGAGATCGCGAGCGCGGCGGTGTTTCTGGCGAGCCCGGTGTCGGGCTTCACCACGGGATCGAATCTCGTCGTCGACGGCGCGATCTCGAACCGGGTGAATTTTTGAGAAGAACGCGGCTTGCATCGTTCTCTCCTCCGTCATGGCCGGGCTTGACCCGGCCATCCACGAGGTGCCGCGCGCGCTGAAGGACGTGGATGCCCGGAACAAGCCCGGGCATGACGACTGAGAGTATGACGCGGCATTACGGTGTGGACGAATCCCGCACCACGCTTCAATGAAAATCCCGCGACGGCGGCAGGATGCGGACGTTGCGGGGGTGGCGGATTTTCTGCGCGGGCATATCGGGGAGATCGCGGCGATCGTCGTTGAGTTCGCCCCCGGTCTCAAGCGGCACAGGATGCTTGCGGCTGAGGGCATCGTTGGCGAGGCCGACCAGATCGTGCGAGCGGTCGATCATGCGCTGGGCGATGAGATGCGTCACCTTCTCGGGGCTGCTCTGGACATAGCCCTGGACCTCGATGAGGCGCGCGCCCATCACCTCCTTGCGGTACTGCTCCATGACCTTGGGCCACACCACGACATTGGCGATGCCGGTCTCGTCCTCCAAGGTCATGAACACGACGCCGCTGGCGCTGCCCGGCCGCTGCCGCACCAGCACCACGCCGGCGCAGCGGACACGGCGCCGCTCGTTCTCGTGGCTGATCTCCTTGCAGGCGACGATCCGCTCGCGCGACAACATCTCGCGCAGAAATTCCATGGGATGGCCCTTCAGCGACAGCCGGATGGTCTGGTAATCCGCGACCACCTGCTCGGGGAGCGGCATCTCGGGCAGCGGCTTTGCATGCTCGTCCGGCTGCTCGCGCGCGGTCGCCGCCTCGAACAGCGGCAGCGGCACGTCATCGGGCAACCGCCGCACCTGCCACAGCGCCTCGCGGCGGTCGAGCCCGAGCGAGCGGAACGCGTCGGCGTCCGCGAGCAGGATCAGCGCGCGCTTGGGCAGGCCGGTGTCACGGGCGAAATCCTCGAGCGAGGTGAAAGGACGGCGGTCGCGGGCGGCGACGATGCGGTCGGCCCAGTCTTCCTTCTTGTCATTCCGGGGCGACGCGTCAGCGTCGAGCTCTGATGCGCAATTGCGCATCTGAGAATCCATTCCGCCAGGCGTATGCGGCCCGATGGATTCCGGGTTCGCGCTTTGCGCGCCCCGGAATGACGACTGAGAGCGCTTCAACTGCTCTTCATCCTCGTCAAGCCAATGAAAACCGTCGATCTGGCGGAAGCCGAGGCGCACGGCGCAGTATCTGCCTCTCCCCTCCTCCAGCGTGTTCTGCGCAAAGCTGTAGGACACGTCGATGTCACGCACCTCGACACCGTTCTTGCGGGCATCGCCGACGATCTGTGCCGGGGCGTAAAAGCCCATCGGCTGCGAGTTCAACAGACCACAGCAGAACGCGTCGGGGTGATGATATTTCAGCCATGACGAGATGTAGACGAGTTGCGCAAAGCTCGCGGCATGGCTTTCCGGGAAGCCATAGGAGCCAAAGCCCTTGATCTGGTCAAAACAGCTTCGGGCGAAATTGGCATCGTAGCCGCGCGCCACCATGTTGCCAATCAGCTTCTCCTCGTACTGGCCGATGGTGCCGACATTGCGGAAGGTCGCCATCGAGCGGCGCAGGCCGTTGGCCTCCTCGGAGGAGAATTTTGCCGCCTCGATCGCGATGCGCATCGCCTGCTCCTGGAATAAAGGCACGCCTTTGGTCTTGTGCAGCACCTTGTAGAGCTCGTCCGCGGGGCCATGCTCGGGGGATGGCGAGGGATAGGTCACCTTCTCCAGACCGTTTCGTCGCCTCAAGTAAGGATGCACCATGTCGCCCTGGATCGGCCCCGGCCGCACGATCGCGACCTCGATGACGAGATCGTAGAAGGTTCGCGGCTTCAGACGCGGCAGCATGTTCATCTGGGCGCGGCTCTCGACCTGGAACACGCCGAGCGACTCGCCTCGTTGCAGCATTTGATAGACTTCGTCGTCATCCTCCCCCTTGATATCCGCCAGCACGTAGCGCTTACCCTTGTGCTGATCGATCAGATCGAAACATTTCCTGATGCAGGTCAGCATGCCCAGGGCAAGCACGTCGACCTTCATCATGCTCAGCGCATCGACGTCGTCCTTGTCCCATTCGATGAAGGTGCGGTCGTCCATCGCGGCATTGCCGATGGGGACATAGGTGTCGAGCCTGTCCTGGGTCAGCACGTAACCGCCGACATGCTGGGACAGATGGCGCGGGAATTCGATCAGCTCGGTCGCAAGCTCGACCGCGAGGTTGATCATGGGATTTTGCGGATCGAGCCCGGCCTGCCTGACCTGCATGTCGTTGAGGCCCTTGCCCCAGCTGCCCCACACGGTGTCGGCGAGCGCGGCGGTGACGTCCTCGGTCAGGCCCAACGCCTTGCCGACGTCGCGAATGGCGCTGCGCGGACGGTAGTGGATGACGGTGGCGATGATCGCGGCACGGTGGCGGCCGTAGCGGCGGTAGACATATTGCATCACCTCCTCGCGCCGCGAATGCTCGAAATCGACGTCGATGTCGGGCGGCTCCAGCCGCTCCTTGGAGATGAAGCGCTCGAACAGCAGGTCGACCTTGGTCGGATCGACCGAGGTGATGCCGAGCACGTAGCACACGGCCGAATTCGCCGCCGAGCCGCGGCCCTGACACAGGATGTTCTGGCTGCGCGCGTAGTGCACGATGTCGTGCACGGTGAGGAAGTAATGCGCGTATTTCAGCTCGGCGATCAGCGCGAGCTCCTTGTTGAGCGTCGCGCGCAGCTTGTCGTCGATCTCGCCGCCGAAATATTTGTCGACGCCCGCCCAGGTCAGATCCTCCAGATGCCCCTGCGCGGTCTTGCCCGGCGGCACCGGCTCATCAGGATATTGGTATTTGAGCTGATCGAGCGTGAAGTCGATCCTGTCCGCAAAACGCATGGTCTCCGCGATTGCCTCAGGAAAATCGCGGAACAGCCGCGCCATCTCCCTTGGCGTCTTCAGGAAGCGTTCGGCATTTGCCTCCAGCTTACGTCCGACCGCTTCGATCGTGGTCTTTTCGCGGATGCAGGTCAGCACATCCTGAAGCGGACGGCGGCCGGGATCGTGATAGAGCACTTCGTTGGTCGCAAGCAGCGGCACTTTTGCCTTGGCTGCTAGATCATCCAGCTGTGCCAGGCGTCGCCGGTCATCGCCACGATAGATCAGGCTCGCCGCCAGCCATACACCCTCAGCGCCGCTGGTCCTGAGCTTGGCAAGGATATCGAGCGCCTGCACGGGATCGAAACGATGCGGCAGCGTCAGGATCAGAAGCTGGCCTTCCGAGAATTCGAGAAGATCGGCAAACCCGAGATGACACTCGCCCTTCTCGATCCGCGTGATGTCGTCGCCGCGCTTGCCCCGGGTGAGAAGCTGGCACAGCCGGCCATAAGCGGCGCGATCACGCGGGTACACAAAAATATCGGGCGTGCCGTCGACGAAGACGATGCGGGCGCCGATCAGGAGTTTCGGCTTGTGCACCACCTTGTCATTGTCGAGCTCATTCCAGGCCCGCACCACGCCGGCGAGCGTGTTGTGATCGGCAATACCGATCGCGGGAATGCCGAGCTTGCTCGCCTGATGCACATAGGCGCGGGGATCCGAGCCGCCGCGCAGGAAGGAGAAGTTGGTGGTGATGCCGATCTCGGCATAGCTAAGCGTATTCATGCGAAGAGACCGTGCACATACCAGTTGGGCGGCGCGGGCTTGCCGTCGGCGTCGAACACCTCGCCCTCGTAGAGACCGTCGCGAAAGATCCAGAAGCGCAGGCCCTCGGCATCCTCGATGCGGAAATAGTCCCGCGTCAGTTGCTTGCCGTCCTGCCGCCACCATTCCATGGCGATGCGCTCGGGCCCTTCCACCCGCACGACCGCATGTTTTGCACGACGCCAGGTGAATTGATGGGGCGGGCCGTCAGGCACGGTCGCGAACGGCACGGTGACCGGCTCCGGCTTGTCGAACAGCCTTAAAGGACGCAGCGGCGGCTCGCTCTCGACACGTGCGGGCCATTCGGCCTGCATGGCGGCGGCGAGATGATGCTGCGCGGACACGGCCAGCGCCGCCTGCTCCGGGATATGAGTATCCTCGGGCAGGTGCACGATCACGCGCTTGCCCCCGATGCGCGCGGCGATGCGGTCGATCAGCGCGGCAAGCTCGTCATTGTCATGGACATGGGCGTCGAGATCGCGCTGCTCCTGCACCACGATCTCGGTGCGGCTCGCCGACAGGCGCACCATGTCGAAGCCGAAGCCGGGATCGAGGGGATCGGCGAGCGCATCGAGCCGCTCGCGGAACAGGCGGTCGATCACCGCGCTGCGCGTCACGGGACGTCCGGTCTCGACCATGATCGCACGCACCGCGCCGTCGGTGCGGAAGAACGCCGCTTCCAGCCGCCGCGCGCCTTTTCCCTGCTTCTCCATCGACGCGATCAGCGTGTCGGCGAGCCGCGACAGCGTCATCGCAATCATGGTGTCGGTCGCGATCGGCTCGGCAAAACGCTTTTCCACGATGTAATCGGGCAGCGGTTTTCGCGGGCTGATCGGCGCATCGCCCTGCCCCAGTGCATGGGCGAGCAGCGTGGAAAACCGGGCGCCGAACCGCGCCGTGATCTCGCTTCGTGAGCGCGCGGCGACGTCGCCGATGGTCTTCAGGCCGGCGCGGCGCAGGCCGGTGGTGATGGCCTCGTCCGCACCGAGCGCGGACACCGGAAACCGGTCGATCGCCGCCGCCTCGCCGCCATCGGGAACGATGCTGCCGGAGGCCTGCCGCGTCAGCGTACGCGCGCAGACCGAGGTGCCGGCGATCGCCGCCCCCACGGCAAAGCCCTGGCGGGCAAGCGCACGAACCAGCGTCTTGAGCAGCGCGGCTTCGCCGCCGAACAGATGCGCGCAGCCGGTGATGTCGAGGAACAACCCGTGCGGCGGATCGAGCGCCACCAGCGGCGTGAAGCGGTCGCACCAGTCGGCGATGTCGCTGAGCGTCTTCGCATCGGCCACGACGTCGGCGTCGAACACACGCAAGTCCGGGCACATCGCCCGCGCATTGGCCAGGGGCTGGCCGATATACAGACCGAGGCGCTCGGCGGTCTCGTCCAGGGCATGGATCACCAGCGCATTGTTGTCCTTGATGACGACGATGCTGGGCTCATTGTTTTTATGCAGTCCGACGTTCCCAAAGAACCGCTGGATCCGGTCGATCGGCAGGCGTGGCAGCCACAGGCTGAGAATACGTCGACGGTTCACTGAACTGGCACTCATCACAATTCCATTCCATGATCCACCGGCCGCAGAGGCCATGACGATTACGCAAGAGCTCGGCATCGAAGCGCGGCGTGCCCCAGGCGCTCCACACGGACCCCGGCGGCGAATGCGCCGCGCGCAGCATCCATCGCGTCTCCGCAGTCGAGGGCAGCGGCTGCGCGGCCATGCGCAGCATCAGGCCGGTGACGCCGGAGCCTTGCGCAGCCAGCGTCAGCTTGCGGCTCGCCACGAGATCGAACTGCCTGACATCGCCCCAGAGCTCGAGCACCACGGCGCCCAGCGCATCGCAGGCGAGCGCATCGGCCGAGGTGCGCAGCGCGCTCTCGACATCGGCGGCGCGCACCATCACCACGCGGCGCGGATCGAGGCCGAGCTCGGCGAGCCCGCTCATCGACAGCGCGCCGGTTTCCAGTTCCGAAAAATCCTGCCGCACCCACAGCAGGGGCCGCTGCGCCGAGATGCGCCCTGCGAGCCCCATGACGAACCCCGTGGCGGCCGTGCCCTGCCGGCCCTCGCAAAACACCTCGTGGATCGCCGCGCGCGCAAGTCCGCCCTTCAGCACGCCGTCGATCTCGCCGTGGCCGAGCGCGACGCGCTCGTGCAGATGCACGGCTCCCGCCGTCTCGATGCGCTCGATCTGGCCGCGCAAGGTCGCAAGCGCGCTCATACGTGCGCCGCTCATATACGCCGCTCCTTCAGAGGTGATTGCCGAGGGTCCTAAAAATAAGAACCTGCGGCTGGCTCATTTGTTCATGATATGTTCTAATATAAAGCTAACGCCGCCAGAAGAGTCAATCGAATTGGCGCGCTGTCGGATTCATCAGCGGAATCAAAGGGATTCAACCATGGACGTGCAACGCAAGCTGGCGATCCTGGCCGACGCCGCCAAGTACGACGCGTCCTGCGCCTCCAGCGGCACCGAGAAGCGGGATTCCAGCGACGGCAAGGGCATGGGCTCGACCGCCCCCGGCATGGGCATCTGCCATTCCTACGCGCCGGACGGACGCTGCATCTCGCTGCTCAAGGTGCTGCTGACCAACGCCTGCAATTACGATTGCCTCTATTGCGTCAACCGCGCCTCCTCCAACGTGCCGCGCGCCCGCTTCACCATCGACGAAGTGGTCAAGCTGACGCTCGACTTCTACCGGCGCAATTACATCGAAGGCTTGTTTCTCTCCTCCGGCATCATCCGCAGCCCCGACTACACCATGGAGCAGGTCGTCAGCGTCGCGCGAACCTTGCGCGAGGCGTATCATTTCCGCGGCTACATCCACCTCAAGACCATTCCCGAGGCCGACGACGCGCTGATCGCGGAGGCCGGCAAATATGCCGACCGCCTCTCCATCAACATCGAGATGCCGCAGGAGACGAGCCTGCAGCAATTCGCGCCGGAGAAGGACGTTCGCGCGATCCGCCGCACCATGGGCCGGCTGCGGCTGAAGCTGGACGAAGCCGAGGAGAACCGCGCAACAAAAACGAAAGCAAAGCCTCAGCGTTTCGCGCCGGCCGGCCAAAGCACCCAGATGATCGTCGGCGCCGACGCGGCCTCCGATCACACCATTCTCCACACCAGCTCCAATCTCTACGGCTCATACAAGCTGCGGCGCGTCTATTACTCCGCCTTCAGCCCGATCCCGGACGCCAGCCGCGCCTTGCCCCTGGTGCAGCCGCCGCTGCTGCGCGAGCACCGGCTCTACCAGGCCGACTGGCTGATGCGGTTCTACGGCTTCGATGTCGGCGAGATCGTCGACGACAGCGCCATGCTGCCGCTGGACATCGACCCGAAGCTCGCCTGGGCGCTGCGCCACCGTGACCGCTTCCCGCTCGACATCAACCGCGCCAGCCGCGAGGAATTGCTGCGCGTGCCGGGCTTCGGCACCAAGGCGGTCGAGCGCATCATCGCAACGCGGCGCACCACCACGATCCGCCTCTCCGATCTGGCGCGGCTGCACGTGCCCAAGCACAAGGCGCTGCCGTTCATCGTCCTCAGCGATCACCGCCCCTCACCGCATCGCCTCGATGCGGCCGGGCTGATCGAACGTTTCAAGCCGAAGGCAACACAATTGGGGTTTGGCTTCTGATGCAGTACATCACCCTCGACACCGAAACCGATTTCGACGGCTGGCGTAAAGCGGCACGCAGCCTCGTGCTGCATCATGTGCAGCCCGCCGATGTCACCTGGACCGTGCAAGGCCGCGATGCCGAGCTGTTCGCACCGCAACCGCCGTCTCCGATCCTCGAGGTGAACGAAGGCACCTTCAACGTATCGGGCAAATTCGTCGAACTGGCCCAGGCCGCGATCCTGCATCGCGATTCCGAGCGCTTTGCGATCCTGTATCGCCTGCTGTTCAGACTGAAGGACAATCACGACCTCATCGAGGTCGCGACCGATGCCGATGTCGCGCAGGTCACGGCAATGGCACGAGCGGTTCATCGCGACGAGCACAAGATGCATGCCTTCGTCCGCTTCCGCGAGATCGGCCGGGAACGCGCGGCGCATTACGTCGCCTGGTTCGAGCCGGAGCATCACATCGTCGCGCTCGCAGCCCCGTTCTTCGCCAAGCGATTTGCCGACATGCCCTGGTCGATCCTGACGCCGGACCTCTGTGCGCATTGGGACGGCCACGAACTCTCGTTCACGCCGGGCGTCGGCAAGAGCGAAGCGCCAGGCGAAGACCGGCTGGAGGAAACCTGGCGGCGCTACTACGCCAGCATCTTCAATCCGGCCCGGCTCAAGGTGAAGGCGATGCAGGCGGAGATGCCGAAGAAATACTGGAGGAACCTGCCCGAGGCTTCGATCATTAAGCCCTTGATCGAGGACGCCGAGCGCATGACCGGTGCTATGATCGCCAATGCCGCAACCGATCCGCACAAGCCCCAGAAGCGGCCGGAGGCCCCGATGCCACGCAAGACTGCCGCCAACGATCTCGAAGCGCTCCGCGAGGAGGCCGCCCATTGCCGCGCCTGCCCGCTCTACAAGGACGCGACCCAGACCGTGTTCGGCGAGGGCCCTGGGAATGCGAACATCATGCTGGTCGGCGAGCAGCCCGGCGACAAGGAAGACCTCGCCGGCCATCCCTTCGTCGGCCCGGCCGGCCAGATGCTCGACCGCGCGCTGGAGGAGGCCGGCGTCGACCGCAAGAAGGTCTATGTCACCAACGCCGTGAAACACTTCAAATTCGTGCCGCGCGGAAAGATCCGCCTGCACCAGAAACCGAACACGCCGGAGATCCGGGCGTGCCGGCAATGGTATGAGCGGGAGGTTGCGGCGATCCGGCCCGATCTCATCGTCGCGATGGGGGCCACGGCCGCGCAGAGCGTGTTCGGCAAGATCACCCCGGTCGGCAAGACCCGCGGCCGGCTCATCGACCTTCCCGACGGACGCAAGGCGCTGGTGACTGTGCATCCATCCTATCTGCTGCGGCTGCCCGATCCGGAAGCCAAGGCGCTGGAATATCGGCGCTTTGTCGAGGATCTGAAGATCGCGGCAGGCCTGCAGAAGAAAACCGCGCGCGCCGCCTGAAGAGTGTTGAGAAAACGGCTTTCAATCGCCGCTTGTCATCCGGCCTTCAAATCCATCGCGGACAATGGCCCCTCAGGAAAGTTAAGGGGCGTCCAGACATGACCGATGTTGCATTCGACCGCGCGGTAGCCGATCCCGCGCCCGTCCAGCCGGCCTCGCGGCCAAATCTCGACAAGGGCTTCAATCCGCTGACGATGATCCTGTTCTTCGGCATCCTCGCCGCGGGTCTGCTGTTCGTCGCCTACAGCATCTACGTCGACGTCAACGCCACCGGCACGCGCGTGACGACCTACCTGCCCTACATCCTACTGTTCGTCGCGCTGCTGATCGCGCTCGGCTTCGAGTTCGTCAACGGCTTCCACGACACCGCCAATGCGGTGGCGACCGTGATCTACACCCATTCGCTGCCGGCCGAAGTCGCGGTGATGTGGTCGGGCTTCTTCAACTTCCTCGGCGTGCTCTTGTCCTCCGGCGCGGTCGCCTTCGGCATCGTCTCGCTGCTGCCGGTCGAGCTGATCCTCCAGGTCGGCTCCAGCGCCGGTTTTGCCATGGTGTTCGCGCTGCTGATCGCCGCGATCCTGTGGAATCTCGGCACCTGGTTCTTCGGCCTGCCCGCCTCCTCCTCGCACACGCTGATCGGCTCGATCATCGGCGTCGGCGTCGCCAACGCCGTCATGCGCGGCCGCGACGGCACCTCGGGCGTGGACTGGAGCAAGGCCACCGAGATCGGCTACGCGCTGCTGCTGTCACCGCTGTTCGGCTTCATCTGCGCCGCCGTGCTGCTGCTCGTGCTCAAGTTCATCGTGCGTAACCCCGCACTCTACGCAGCGCCCGAAGGCAACAAGGCGCCGCCGCTCTGGATCCGCGGTCTCTTGATCGCAACCTGCACCGGCGTCAGCTTCGCGCACGGCTCCAATGACGGCCAGAAGGGCATGGGCCTGATCATGCTGATCCTGATCGGCACCGTGCCGACGGCTTACGCGCTCAACCGTGCGCTGCCGGAATCCCAGGTCGCCCAGTTCCAGAAGACCTCGGATGCCGCTTCCAGGGTGATCGCGGCGAAGGGCGCGGGCCACAGCATCATTGGCGATCCCCGCCCCGCGGTGACGCAGTACATCGCACTGCATCAGATCAACGAGGGCACCTATCCCTCGCTCGCCGTGCTGGTGAAGGACGTCGGTGATCAGGTCGCCAAATACGGCACCTTGAACAAGGTCCCGGCCGAGGCCGTCGGCAACACCCGCAACGACATGTACATGACCTCGGAAGCGATCCGCTTCCTGATGAAGGACAAGGAGAACGATCTCAGCAAGGAGGAGATCGCGACCCTGAACGCCTACAAGGGCTCGCTCGACGCCGCCACCAAGTTCATCCCGACCTGGGTGAAGATCGCGGTGGCCATCGCGCTCGGTCTCGGCACCATGATCGGCTGGAAGCGCATCGTCGTCACCGTCGGCGAGAAGATCGGCAAGAGCCATCTCACCTACGCGCAAGGAGCGTCCGCCGAGCTGGTCGCTGCCGCCACGATCGGTGCCGCCGACGTGTTCGGCCTGCCGGTCTCCACCACCCACGTGCTGTCGTCAGGCGTCGCCGGCACCATGGCCGCCAACGGCTCGGGCCTGCAATGGTCCACCATCCGAAACCTGCTGATGGCCTGGGTGCTGACGCTGCCCTGCGCGATCATGCTGTCGGCCACGCTCTACGTGATCTTCTCGCGGATCTTCTAAATCCGAGCGCATCACCCAAGACAGAGGGCCCGTGCAATGCACGGGCCCTCTTCATCTGAGCGTCGACTTCGGCCTTACGATGCCGCGAGCGATTCCTCGACGAGCTTCACCCAGTAGGACGTGCCGTAGACGATCGCCTCGTCGTTGAAATTGTAGGCGGGGTGATGCAGGCCGGCGCTGTCGCCGTTGCCGCAGAAGATGAAGGCGCCGGGGCGCGCTTCCAGCATGTAGGCGAAATCCTCGCCGCCCATCAGCGGCGGCATCTCGTGCACATTGGCTTCGCCCGCGACCTGCTTGGCGATACGGCGCGCCACCTCGGTCTCCGCGGCATGGTTGTTCACGACCGGATAGTTGCGCTTGTAGTGCAGGTCGATCTTGGCGCCGGTGATCTGCGCGACGCCCGCGACCACCTCGTGCACGCGCTTCTCGACCAGCTTGCGCACCTCCGGCGAGAGCGTGCGGATGGTGCCCCGCAGCGTCGCGGTCTGCGGAATGACGTTGCGGGCATTGCCGGCGTGGAATTCGCAGATCGAGATCACGGCCGATTCCAGGGGATCGACGCTGCGCGCGACGATCGACTGCAGCGCCGTGATCACCTGCGCACCAACCAGCACGGAATCGATGCATTTGTGCGGACGCGCGGCGTGGCCGCCGAGGCCTTCGATCATGATGTCGACCTCGTCGGTCGCTGCCATGATCGGGCCCGGCCGGATCGCGAACGAGCCGATCGGGATGCCCGGGCCGTTGTGCATGCCGTAGACCTGCTCGATGCCGAAGCGCTCCATCAGGCCGTCCTTGACCATGGCCTCGCCGCCGGCGCCGCCCTCCTCGGCCGGCTGGAAGATCACGATCGCATCGCCGGCGAAGTTGCGGGTCTCGGCGAGGTAGCGGGCTGCTCCCAGCAGCATCGCGGTGTGCCCGTCATGGCCGCAGGCGTGCATCTTGCCCGGGGTCTTGGAGGCGTAAGGCAGGTTGGTCTGCTCCTCGACCGGCAGCGCGTCCATGTCGGCACGCATCCCGATCACCTTGAGGCCCTCGCCGGCCGGCTTGCTGCCCTTGATCACGCCGACCACGCCGGTCTGGCCGAGGCCGGTCACGACCTCGTCGCAGCCGAACTCGCGCAGCCGGTCCGCCACGAATGCTGCAGTGCGATGGACGTCATAGAGCAGCTCGGGATGCTGATGGATGTCCCGGCGCCAGGCCTGAATATCGGGTTGGAGGTCGGCGACACGGTTCACGATGGGCATGGAGGGTCTCGAGATTTGTTGGGAATACAGGACTGTCTACCATGCAAGCGCCAGTCCACCCAACCGCCTGACATCGGGGTCTAGCCCTGCCCGCCCGGCATGGCCGGGCTTGTCCCGATCCGCCGCGTCTGCCTATTAGGGCGGAACGCTAGTGACCATCCGGGTGGAAGCAGAATGCCAAGGCGGCTCGAAGGTGAGTTTGACTACATTGTCGTCGGGGCCGGCACGGCCGGCTGCATCCTCGCCAACCGGCTCTCGGCCGAGCCCAGGAACCGCGTCCTCGTCCTCGAAGCCGGCGGCGACGACAACTGGATCTGGTTCCACATCCCCGTCGGCTATCTCTTCGCGATCGGCAATCCGCGCTCGGACTGGATGTTCAAGACCGAGGCCGAGCCGGGCCTGAACGGCCGTTCGCTCGCCTACCCCAGAGGCAAGGTGATCGGCGGCTGCTCGGCGATCAACGCCATGATCTCGATGCGCGGACAGGCCGCCGATTACGACCATTGGCGCCAGCTCGGCATGACCGGCTGGGGCTACGATGACGTGCTGCCGCTGTTCAAGCGGCTCGAGGATCACTTCCTCGGCGCCAGCGAGCATCACGGCGCCGGCGGCGGCTGGCGCATCGAAGCGCCGCGGCTGTCGTGGGACGTTCTCGATGCCGTTGGCGATGCCGCCGAGGAAATGGGCATCAAGCGCATCCCCGATTTCAATACCGGCGACAACGAAGGCACCAGCTATTTCCACGTCAATCAGAAGCGAGGGCGGCGCTGGTCCTCGGCGCGCGGCTTCCTCAAGCCGGCATTGAATCGCCCCAACCTCCGGCTCGAGAAGCACGTGCTGGTCGACCGTCTCGTCATCGAGCAGGGCCGCGCGGTCGGCGTGCGCTTCATCCAGAACGGCGAGGTCATCGAGGCGCGCGCCAGGCGCGAGGTGGTGCTTTCGGCCGGCTCGATCGGCTCGGTGCAGGTGCTGCACCGCTCCGGCATCGGCCCCTGCGACTGGCTGTCGCCGCTCGGCATCGACATCGTCATGGACAAGCCCGGCGTGGGGCGCAATCTGCAGGACCATCTCCAGCAGCGCGCGATCTACAAGGTCGAGGGCGTGCGCACGCTGAACGAGACCTATTACAATCTGTTCCGCCGCGGATTGATGGGCCTCGACTACGCCTTCCGCCGCCGCGGTCCGCTGACCATGGCGCCGTCGCAGCTCGGCATCTTCACGCGGTCGGACGCGACGCGCGCGCGGGCGAACATCCAGTTCCATGTTCAGCCGCTGTCGCTCGACAAGTTCGGCGATCCCCTGCACCGTTTTCCCGCCATCACCGTCAGCGCCTGCAATCTGCAGCCGACCTCGCGCGGCACCGTGCGGCTGCGTTCGGCGGCGCCTGACGAGAAGCCGATCATCGCGCCGAACTACCTCTCCACCGACGACGACCGTCAGGTCGGCGCGGACGCCATCCGCACCACCCGTCGCCTGATGCAGCAGAAAGCGCTCGCCAAATATCGCCCGAGCGAATACCTGCCCGGCCCCACCGTCGGCGATGACGATGCCTCGCTGGCGAAAGCCGCCGGCGACATCGGCACCACCATCTTCCATCCCGTCGGCACCGCGAAGATGGGTGCGGTGAGCGATCCCATGGCGGTCGTCGACGAGCGCCTGCGCTTCTACGGCCTCGACGGCCTGCGCATCGTCGACGCCTCGATCATGCCGACCATCACCTCCGGCAACACCAATACGCCGACCGCGATGATCGCCGAGAAGGGCGCCACGATGATCTTGGAGGATGCGAAGTAGCGTCCCGCCACCATGATCAATCCACACCGCTTTTCAATCGGCCGCGCCGGCGCAGAGATCGCCATGCTGCAATGGGGCGAGAGCGGCAGGCCGCCTGCCCTGCTCGTGCATGGCACCGGCTTCGTCGCCGATGTCTGGAGCGAGGTCGCGTGCGAGCTGGCATCGACATATACGGTCTATGCGTTCGACCGCCGCGGCCACGGCGCAAGCCACAAGCCGAGCACCTATCACTTCCTGGATTATGCCGATGACGTCTGCCGGGTGATGGACGCTCTCGGTTTGCGCGACATTTATGGCATCGGCCATAGCGCGGGCGCGACCGATCTTCTGCTTGCGGCAAAGCTCCTGCCCGGGCGTTTCACGCGGCTGTTCGTGATGGAGCCGACCATCATGGACCCTCGCGCGGCGCGCGCCGGCGGATTGGACGACGACTCCCTGTCCCGTGTGCAAGGCGCGCTGCGCCGTCAGGCGGAGTTCGACAGCCTGGACGTCGTCTTCGAACGCTACCGCGCGGCGCCTGTATTTGCGGATTGGACCGAAACGTCGCTGTGGGCCTATGTGCGCCACGGCTTCGTGTCGCTCGAAGACGGCCGGGTCCGGCTCTGCTGCACGCCTGAGACCGAGTCTGCGATGCTGCGTCCCATCTACGAGGCGATGACGCAGGTCTATGTTGGCGATGCCCGCGGCAATCCATTTGCCTCACTTACCGAGATCGATTGTCCCGTGCGCGTCACCACCGCCGCGAAGTCGTGGCCGGTCTACAAGGTGATGGCCGCGCGCGCCACTTCCCTGATTCCGCACGTCAGCACGATGGTTTTCGAAGGTGCCGGGCATTGCGTGGCGCAGGAAGTGCCGGCGCGGGTGGTGCAGGCCACACTGGAATTCGCAAAGTAAGTCTCGTGCCCCGGACGCAGCGCAGCACGCAGTGATGCGCTGCTGAGCCGGGGCCCATCTCACCGCGTACCCGCGTGGCCTTCTGGATCCCGGCTCTGCGCAGCAATGCCACGCATTGCAGCGCGTCCGGGACACGAGACCTCCTCACGAAATCGTCATCTCATCCGGGAATAAGTCCCCTCCTCCCCCAATCACCTCCCCGAAGCCCAATTCCGGGCGAAGCGGAGATGCGCGATGAGCGGACACGATCACGGCGGCGACGGCGTCAGCCGCCGCAAGGTGCTGGAATGCATGACCTGGGCCGGCACCGGAGTGCTCTGGACCGTCACGGGCGGCGTGCCGCGCTCGCTCGGCATCATCGATTCCGCGCAAGCAGCGACCGCGGTCGCACCCGGCATGACCTTCCTCCAGATCAGCGACAGCCATGTCGGCTTCGACAAGCCGGCCAATCCCAACGCGCTCGGCACGCTGGAGGAGGCAGTCAATAAGATCAACGCGATGCCGGCCAAGCCGTCGTTCATGATCCACACCGGCGACATCACGCATCTGTCGAAGGCCGCCGAGTTCGACAATGCCGAGCGCATCATCTCGCAAACCAAGCTCGACGTGCACTACGTGCCCGGCGAGCATGACTTCCTCGACGAGGAGGTGAAATTCTATCGCGAGCGCTATGGCCGCGGCACCAAGGGCCACGGCTGGTATTCGTTCGATGCCGGCGGCGTCCACTTCATCGGCCTCGTCAATGTCGTCGACCTCAAGGCCGGCGGACTCGGCAATCTCGGCGCCGAGCAGCTCGCCTGGCTGGAGGACGACCTGCGTGGCAAGTCGAAATCGACGCCGATCGTGCTGTTCGCGCACATTCCGCTCTGGACCGTCTATCCCGAATGGGGCTGGGGCACCGAGGACGGCGGCCGTGCGCTGGAGCAGGTGAAAGGCTTCGGCTCGGTCACCGTGCTGAACGGCCACATCCACCAGGTCATGCAGAAGGTCGAGGGCAACGTCACCTTCCACACCGCGCGCTCCACCGCCTTCCCGCAGCCGGCGCCAGGAGCCGCGCCTTCACCCGGACCGATGAAGGTCGAGGACGCCAAGCTCCGCGGCATGCTCGGCGTTGCCAGCATCAACTTCAAGCAGAACGAGCAGCGGCTCGCGATCATCGACACGCCGCTCCAGGGTTAAGGTGGAAGCCGACAATGAAGACCCTCAACCGCCGCGACTTCGGTCTCGATCTCGGACTTGCCTTGGCCGCGGCCATTCTGCTGCCCGCAACGACAGCCCGCGCCGACGACATGGAGGTGCATATCGACAATTTCGTCTTCCAGCCGGCCGAGCTCAAGATCAAGGTCGGCACGACCGTGACCTGGACCAACCGCGACGACATCCCGCACACCGTGGTGTCGGCCGGCAAGTTCAGGTCCAAGACCCTGGACACCGACGACAAGTTCTCGTTCACCTTCACCAATGCGGGCGACTACAAATATTTTTGTTCGCTGCACCCGCACATGACGGGGATGATCAAGGTTGAGTAACGTCTCCAACCAAGGCATCAACGTCCTGCCCGGCCGGTGGTCCCACGCCGGCCGGGCTCCTGCGTCTCCTGCGACATCAGGCGAAACGGCAAAGCGAGCGGCGATGCCAGCGACAAGCGACGATCCAGACAAGGCGCGGCGTTTTCGCGAAGCGGCTCTGCCCTATCTCGACGACGTCTACACGCTCGCGCGCTACTTGCTGCGCGACGCGTCCGATGCGGAAGACGCGGTGCAGGAATGCTATCTGCGCGCGCTGAAGCACTTTGACAGCTATCGCGGCCCGGCCATGAAGCCCTGGCTGTTCGCGATCCTGCGCAACGTCTGCAACGCCGAATATGCCAGGCGCGCGGCGAGACCCAGCGCGATCGAGGACACCCCCGGCGCCGCCGACCAGACGCCGATCTGGCAGGAGAGCGAGGCGAGCCCGGAGGCGGAAGTGCTGCGCAGCCGCGACGCCGGCGCCATCCGCAAGCTGATCGACGCGCTCGCCGAGCCGTTCAAGGAAACCTTCGTGCTGCGCGAGATCAACAATTTGTCCTATCGTGAAATCGCGGAAGCCGTCGGCGCCCCCATCGGCACCGTGATGTCCCGCCTCGCCCGTGCCCGCGCCATGCTGCGCGCGGCCTGGACGGCGGAAGAGGAGCACTCCAGATGACCTGCGACGAAGCAAGGATCATGCTTCACGCGCTGCTCGACGGCGAGCTCGACGCCGGCCATGCGCGCGAGGTCGAAGCCCATATCGCCGACTGCGCGGACTGCGCCGCGGAATTCGCGGCGCAGCGCCAGATGCAGCGCGTGCTCGCCGACACCAATCTGCGTTACGCCGCGCCCGCCAGCCTGCGCAACAAGATCGAGGCCTCACTGCCGAAGGCACAGACCCAGCCCAGCCGCCGCTCCGTGCTGCGAGGCTTTGCGATGGGCTCGGCGGTCTCCGCGCTCGCCGCCACAGGCATCGTCGCATTGGTGCTGCGCCAGGACGACCAGCAGCGCATCCTCTCGGAGGTGGTCTCCGCGCATCTGCGCTCGCTGCAGGCCGGACACCTCATCGACGTGGTCTCGACCGACCAGCACACGGTCAAGCCCTGGTTCAACGGCAAGCTCGACGTCGCCCCGCCCGTGATCGACCTCACCGCACAGGGCTTTACCCTGGTCGGCGGCCGGCTCGACTATATCGACGCCCGCGCCATCGGCGCCGTGGTCTACAAGCGGCGCCAGCACGTCATCAACCTGTTCGTATCGCAGACATCGAGCACCGAGCACCAGCCGCCGAAGACGCAGACCATGCAGGGCTTCAACTGCCGCCGCTGGGGCGAGCGCGGCCTGAACTTCTGGGCCGTCAGCGACATCGGCGGCGACGAGCTCGCCGAGTTCGTCGACAAGTTCGAGGCGGCCATGAAGGCGAATGTGGAGGGGTAACTGCCGGCGGCGGGGGAAGCTCCGCGGCATGGTTCAGAAGTGACGACTCTCACAGTCCTCGCGAGCGCAATTCGGCAGGTTGCAGCTCCATTGGGAGGACTGACATGGTTCCGTTGTTGATTATCTGCGCCACGCTGCCGTCGATGTTCGCGGCAGGCTGCGCCGCCTTGCTGGCCTTCAGGGAGCGCAAGCAATGGATCTGGTTCGCGCTGCTGTCCCTCATTGCCGGCTTTGCCGGCCTGCTCACGCTGAACATGCTTCACATCTGGGAATACGCCGGACGTTGCTGAGGCGCAGTCGGCGGAAGGTCAAGCCGACCTTCACACCGACCGGATGGCGCCGGGGCGATCGCAGCTTGAACTTCTGGGCCGTCAGCGATGTCGGCGGCGACGAGTACGTCGAGAAGTTCGAGGCTGCGATGAAGACGGATGCGGAGGGAGAGCGACGCTCCCCGCAGGACCAGACCACAACTTTTGATTGCGAGGCCAGGAAAGGGCTGCTAATTCAGCGCCATGATGCGCCCTCTTTTCCTTGCCGCCGCTCTTGCCTGGACGATCGCCGCTTCCCTACCGGCAACAGCCCGCGACGGACTCGCCACCACGATGCGAGCCGTCCTCTACGAGGAAGACCCGAGCAATCCGAAGGGTAACCGCGCAGACGGAAAGATCATCTGGCGGGTAGAACCGACGACCGATGCTGCGGCACCGTCAGGCGACGTCACGATACGCGGCGACATCGAGGTGCCTTCGCGAAATCTGCGGATGACGCTCTCCATCCGGCGTAATTTCGACCCCGCGCTGCCTGCCACTCACACGATGCAGATCGATGTCGCCCCAGACTTCGCGGCCGGCAAGATCAAACAGGTGATGGGCCTGCTGATGAAGGTCAACGAACAGGCCAAAGGCGCGCCCATCGCCGCGCTGACGGTGAGAATTGACGACACCCATTTCCTGATCGGCCTGTCCGCTGTGCCACAAGATGCATCCAACAATTCGCTTCTGATCCGAAGCCGAGCCTGGATAGACATCCCGATCCTCTATGCAACGCAACGCCGCGCCATCCTCGCGGTCGAAAAGGACGGCGACGTTCTACCGCTCTTCAATACGGTATTTGGGCACTGAAGCGGACGCACGCCGCCGTGGCGTTCGATCACATCGAAGCGGCGAAGAAGCCGATCACCGCTTGAGCGACAGGCCTTACGCCGACCTTCTCACCGCGTTGTCCACCAGCGTCTTGCCGAGCGACCAGATCGCGCCGGGGACCTTGTGGCTGCCGGCGATGACGTCGTCGAACGCCTTCTCGATCCAGGTGCAGTCTTCTTCCGTGATGGTGAGCGGCGGCAGCAGCTTGATGGTGTGGCTGCCGTGGCCGGCGACCTGCGTCAGGATCTTGTGATCCTTGAACAGCGGCACGGTGATGAGCTGGCAGAACAGGCCCTTGTTGGCGGTCTCCAGCACGTTCCAGGAGGCGCGCAGGCGCAGCGATTTCGGCGGGCCGAACTCGATGCCGATCATCAGGCCCTTGCCGCGGACTTCCTTCAGCAGCTCGTAGCCGGGCACCATGCGCGTCAGCGCGAGGCGCAGCTCGGCGCCGCGCTTGGCGGCGGACTCGATCAGCTTCTCGGACTCCATGACGTCGAGCGTGGCGATGCCCGCGGCCATGGCGAGGTCGTTCTTCGAGAAGGTCGAACCGTGCACCACGGCGCGGTCCATCTGATTGAAGATCTTGTCGAAGATGGCCTTGCGCGTCAGCACCGCGCCGACAGGCACGTGGCCGCCGGACAGCGACTTCGACAGCAGCACCATGTCGGGCTCGACGTTCCAGTGCTCAACCGCGAGGAAGCGGCCGGTGCGGCCCATGCCGGTCTGGATCTCGTCGGCGACGAACAGCGTACCGTATTTCTTGCAGAGCGCGGCCGCGCCGGGCAGGAACTCGTCGGTGGGCATGTTGACGCCCTTGCCCTGGATCGGCTCGACCACGAAGGCCGCGACCTCGCGCGAGGCCAGCGCCTTTTCCAGCGCGGCCAGATCGTTGAACGGGATCGAGGTGCAGCCCGGCAGCAGCGGCTCGAAGCCGGTGCGGAAATTCGAATCGCCGGTCAGCGACAGCGCGCCATAGGTCAGGCCGTGATAGCCGTGGGCGCAATAGACGATGCCGGGGCGGCCCGTCGCGCCGCGCGCGAACTTGATCGCGGCTTCGACGCATTCGGCACCGGAATTGGCGAAGAACGCCTTGTCGAGATAGGGCACGTATTTCAGCAGCCGCTCGGCAAGCACGCCGGCGAGCACCGAGACGTCGAACTGGACGAGATTGGGCAGGTCGGCATCGAGCACGCTCTTGAGCGCCTCGCGCATGACCGGATGATTGCGGCCGATCGCAAACACGCCGAAGCCGGACAACAGGTCGAGATAGCGCGCGCCGTCGCGATCGTAGAGATACTGCCCCTGCCCCTTCTGGAAGCCGACATCGTAGCCGATGGTCTTGAGGACCCGAACGAACTGCTCGTTCAGATACCGATTATGCAGGGTGCTGCGCTGGGCCTGACGGTCCGCGAATAGCTGAGACATGTCTGGATTTGGGCTGTGCATCCGTTACATACTTCGGTTGAGGGTCGTCTCGTCAACTGAAAAGGGACCGTTACCTGAAAACGGTCTGTGCGGCCTTTTGCCCTTTTTCGGACCATCTTCGCAAGCACAGCTTTAAACCATGTTGCACTGCCGAGGAACTATCATGCGTTTAGCCCTTTACACCGGACTAATACTGGCTGGCGGTTACACCTGCCTGACGCCGGCGCTCGCCGCCGATCCCACCGGCGACTGGCGGGTGGCCGACGGCGTCGCCAACATCCGCGTCGCGCAATGCAATGGCAGCATGTGGGGCGCCGTGGCCTGGGAAAAGAAGCCCGGCGGGCGCGACGAGAACAATCCGGATGTCTCGAAAAAGAACAGGCCCACGCTGGGCATGGTGACACTGATCGACATGAAGAAGAAGCCCGGTGCCGATCAGTGGGAAGGACAGGTCTACAACGCCCAGGACGGCCAGATCTACAGCGCGACCATCACGCCAACGGGCACAGATCAGCTCGAAATCAAGGGCTGCGTGATGGGCTTCCTCTGCGGTGGCGAGACCTGGACCCGGGTTGGCCCGCCGATCCCCTTGAGCACCGCCAACGCCATGGCCAAGGGCGCGCCGAAGCCCACCGCCGCGGCGCCGAAAGCCACAGGCACGACGGTTGCCGCCGCGCCTGCGCCCGCAGCCCCGAAGGCCCCGGCCCCGGCCGCCGCCAAGCCCGGTCAGAAGGGCGCCGCCGACCCGGTCGGCGACATCTGTCTACTCCCTGAGATTGCGGGGTTTGCCCATTAGGGCCGGCTGGAACAGCAGCACGGCCGCGAGCGTCGTCACCAGCGAGAGGGCAAGCAGCTTGCCCATGCTGGACGTGCCGGGATGGCTCGACAGCCACAGGCTGCCGAACGCGGTCGCGGTCGTCAGCGCGCTGAAGAAGATCGCGCGCGTCAGGCTGGTCTGCAGCAGGTTTGTCCTGCCGGAGCGCCAGGCCACGACATAATAGATCTTGAAGGCGACGCCGACGCCGAGCAGCAGCGGAAACGCGACGATGTTGGCGAAGTTGAGCGGCAGGCCGATCAGCACGCAGATCTCGAGCGTCACCGCGCCCGCAACCAGGAGCGGCACCAGCGTCATCAGCACGTCGACGAAGCGGCGTAGCGTGATCCACAGCAGCAGGCCGATCACCAGCAACGCGTAGATGCCGGCGTGGATGAATGCCCGCACCACGGTGTCGCCGGATTTCAGGATCGAGACCGGCCCGCCAATGGCGGTTGGCTCGGCGACGAGCACCGCAGCCGCAAATTTGCGCAGCGTGTCGTTGTCGTTGGGATCGCCCTTGGGCAGCGCCTCGACGCGGATGATGCCGTCCTTGCTCTTCCAGGCGCTGACGAGGTCGGGCGGCAATGACTTCAGGGTGACCGGCTCGGCCTGCATCGCATTCCTGAGCTGGTCGAACACGATCTTCATCGGCGTGACGAACACGTCCTGCGCCTTGTTGCGCGTGGCCTCGTCGCCATTGGCGAGCTTTTCGAGCGCGTCGGCCAGACGGCGCGAGGCGACCGCGCCCGGGCCCTTCGCGTCGCCGGCGGTGCGGCGCAGATTGTCGACCGAGGATTTCAGCGACTCGACGTTTTCCTGATCCGACGGCGCCGCGTCGATCTGATCGGGGTTGAGCGCGGGATTGAGCACCTTGGCGCCCTGCGCGAGCAGCTTCAGCTTCGGCGGCTGGTCCTGCGGCACGAAGCTGTCGAGCGACATCACCCTGAGCACCTCGGGCACCTTCTCCAGCTTCGCCTCGACCTGCCTTGCCTGCTCCTCGGACGTGACCATCACGTTGATGGCATTGGCGCCGGTGTTGGGGTCCTTGCGCAGGTCGAGGAAGGTCGCGATCGATTCGGCCTTCGGATTGCGCAGGTTCATGGGGTTGAAGTCGAACTTCATGAAATAGAGCAGCGGCAGCCCGGCGAGCGCGAGCAGCAGCGTGCCGCCCACGACCAGCACGCGGTGCTGCTCCAGGAAGTGATCGAGCGGCGCCAGGAAGGCATAGCCGACCGGCTCCTTCTCGCCGGGCGGGTTCAAGAGCTTCAGCATGGCCGGCAGAACGGTGATCGACGAGATGAACGCCACCAGCATGCCGACGCCGGCGATCTGGCCGAGCTCCGCGATGCCTTTGTAATCGGTCGGCATGAAGCAGAGGAAACCGGCAGCCGTCGCCATCGCCGCCAGCGACAGCGGCACCGCCGAGCGCTTGGCAGCCAGCACCAGCGCGCCCGTGAGGTCGTCGTGCTTGAAGCGCTCGGAGCGGTAGCGGACGCTGTACTGGATGCCGAAATCGACGCCGAGGCCGACGAACAGCACCGCAAACGCGATCGACAGCAGATTGAACGACCCGACCATCATCAGGCCGGCCGCGGTCGTCAGCGCGAGGCCGACGAAGAGGTTGACGAACACGGCGAAGATGATCTTCGACGAATGCAGCGCGAGCCACAGGATGAGCAGCACGACGAGAACCGTGCCAACACCATTGACGACGGCACCTTCCTGGACGGTGGCGTATTCCTCGTTGGCGATCGGAATCGGGCCGGTCAACCGCACCCGCGCCTGGTACTTGGTCGGGAAGTCCAGGTCGGCCGCCGCTTTCCGGATCGCGTCGGTGGCATCCTTGCCGGGCTCGAGCGCGTTGTAGTCGAGGATCGGCTTGAACTCGATGAAGGCGCGCTTGTCCGAATCCTTGAGCGGCTCGTCGCTGACGAGTTCGCGCCAGGAGAAGCTCGCATCGCCCTTGTTGAGCACTGTCTCGACCGTCTGCGCGATCAGGTTGAAGGGCCGCGCGGTGCTGTCGAGCTTGACCTGGCCGCGCTTGACGCCCGCAAGTCCGGTCTCCAGCGCGCCGGTGAGGCCGCGAATCGAGGGATCGCCGGCCATGATCTCGATCAGGGGCGCGGCGGATTCGAACTGGCCGGTGATCTTGCCGACCTCTTCGGTCGGCAGGAACAACAGGCCGTTCTTTTCGAAGAACTCGCCGCTGCCGAGCTGCTGCATCGACTGGAAGTTGGTCTTGTCGCCTTTCAGCTTGGCATAGAGCGCGTCCGACGCTGCGCTCGCCATCTCGGGCGTTCGCGCTTCGACCACGGCAAGAATGAGCTCATTTTGGTCGAACGCCTTGTCGAACTGCTGGTCGCGCTTGCGCCAGTCAAGGTTTTGAGAAATCAGCGAATTGATGTCGGTGTTGATGGCAAAGTGCCGGGACGCGTAATAGCCCGCGCCCACCGCCAGCAGGAGCCCGAGAACGACGACGAGGGAGGCAAACCGGGTGCAGGCCCTGACGATGGCAACGACGACGCTTTGCAGCACTTCTTTTCTTTCTGCGGTTAACAGCTTGCCGGAAACGCCCGCTGTTTATCGGAGTTCCCGGGCGAAACCTATTGCTGTTTTGGGTGGCTCTCCCGGAACAAGGTTCGAAGTAAACGGCGGGAGGCCGGGCAAAATCATGCGGGGCGGTCGGGTATAGCCGGGGAGTTGAGGCGGGAAAGTGACGAAAGGCTGAGCACCCGTGTTGCCCATCTTGCTAGCGCCTGCCACCCTACTATAATACCTAAATATCAATCGTGTCGGGACCTGGCGGTTTCATTCGACCTTTCCTTGCTGCCGATTTTTTGACACAAAGAATTGCGCCTCCATGCGCCGGAGCCCCACGGGGGTGGGTGGCTACCGCGTTCGCGAACCAATGGTGCGGATATTGCAACTCATTGGTCAGTATCGGGTGCCGCCGGGGACTGAAAAGCGGAATGGTGCAACTTGCGTGATGGGCGTCCCATGGAAGTTTATCTGGCGCAACCGCGCGGCTTCTGCGCGGGCGTGGTGCGTGCGATCGAGATCGTGGAACGGGCGCTGGAGAAGTACGGCCCGCCCGTCTACGTGCGCCACGAGATCGTGCACAACAAATACGTCGTCGAGAGCCTGAAAACCAAAGGTGCCATCTTCGTCGAGGAACTGTCCGAGGTTCCACCGAGGGCGGTCACGGTGTTCAGCGCCCATGGCGTCGCCCGCAGCGTCGAGGAAGAGGCCGCTGCGCGCGACCTTCCGGTGCTCAATGCCACCTGCCCCCTGGTCACGAAAGTTCACAATCAGGGGAAGCGTTACGTCGGCACGGGCCGCACGCTGATCCTGATCGGCCATGCCGGGCACCCCGAGGTCGAGGGCACGATGGGCCAGGTTCCCGGCCCCGTGCTGCTTGTCCAAAGCGTTCAAGAGGTTAAGGCCCTGAGCCTGCCCGCGGATCAGCCAGTGGCCTACATCACCCAGACCACCCTGTCGGTCGACGACACCAAGGACATCATCGCTGCCCTCAAGGCCCGCTTTACAGATATTCAAGGCCCGGATATCCGGGATATCTGCTATGCGACACAGAACCGCCAATCTGCGGTAAGGGACTTGAGCAAGCTGGTCGACGTGATCTTGGTGGTGGGCGCTGCCAACAGCTCGAATTCGAACCGGCTTCGCGAAATCGGCACCGAGGCCGGCGTCGCGAGTTATTTGATTGCCGACGGCAGCGAGCTCAATCCGGAGTGGTTGAAGAGTGCGAGGACGGTCGGTGTTACGGCCGGCGCTTCGGCGCCTGAGGTACTCGTGGATGACGTGATCGAAGCGATGCGGCGGATCGGACCGGTCAAGGTCCAGGTACTGCCGGGCCGTGAGGAAAACATCGAATTCCGGCTTCCGGCCCAATTGGCTGCGAGCTGACCCACCTGAATTCAAAGCCCAGAAAGAAACTTTGTAATGGCTATCCCCTTCTTCAAGGAAATGCGTATCGGCGGCTATTTGCTCAAGCAGAAACTGCTTGGCCGCAAACGCTATCCGCTCGTGCTGATGCTGGAGCCGCTGTTCCGCTGCAACCTCGCCTGCGTCGGCTGCGGCAAGATCGATTATCCGGATGCGATCCTCAACCGCCGCATGACCGCGCAGGAGTGCTGGGACGCGGCCGACGAGTGCGGCGCGCCGATGGTCGCGATTCCCGGCGGCGAGCCGCTGATCCACAAGGAGATCGGCGAGATCGTGCGCGGCCTCGTCGCGCGCAAGAAGTTCGTCTCGCTCTGCACCAACGCGCTGCTGCTCGAGAAGAAGCTCGACCTTTTCGAGCCCTCCCCTTACCTGTTCTTCTCCGTGCATCTCGACGGCCTGCGTGACCACCACGACAAGGCCGTGTCGCAGAAGGGCGTGTTCGACCGCGCGGTGTCCGCGATCAAGGCGGCCAAGGCGCGCGGCTTCACGGTCAACGTCAACGCCACCATCTTCGACGGCCATCCGGCCGAGGAGATCGCAAAATTCCTCGACCTCACCGTCGAGCTCGGCGTCGGCGTCTCGATGTCGCCCGGCTACGCCTATGAGCGCGCGCCGGACCAGGAGCACTTCCTCAACCGCACCAAGACCAAGAAGCTGTTCCGCGACGTCTTCGCGATGGGCAAGGGCAAGAAGTGGAACTTCATGCATTCCGGGCTGTTCCTGGACTTCCTCGCCGGCAACCAGGAATACGAGTGCACGCCCTGGGGCATGCCCGCGCGCAACATCTTCGGCTGGCAGAAGCCCTGCTATCTGCTCGGTGAAGGCTACGCAAAAACCTTCAAGGAGCTGATGGAGACCACCGACTGGGATTCCTACGGCACCGGCCGTTACGAGAAGTGCGCCGACTGCATGGCCCATTGCGGCTACGAGCCGACGGCTGCGACCGCAGCCCTCAACAACCCGCTCAAGGCGATGTGGGTGTCGCTGCGCGGCATCAGGACCACGGGCCCGATGGCGCCCGAGATCGACATGAGCAAGCAGCGCCCGGCGCAGTACATCTTCTCGGCGGAAGTGCAGAAGCGTCTGTCGGAGATCCGCAAGGACGAGGCCGAAGCCGCTGCCGCGAAGGCCGCGCAGAAGGCTTCGACCGCGGCGTAAAGCGCGCACGATCAAATCTCACCACGAAGGCCCGGCCGCGATCGCGACCGGGCCTTTTCCTTTGTAGGCCGTTGTGCCGCAAGACGAGCGGCCCGTGTCCCGGACGCGCTGCAGCGCTTCTATAGCGCTGCAGCGCAGAGCCGGGACCCAGCAGCCGCGTGCCGTGTCGATGCATGGGCCCCGGCTCTGCAGCGCATCGTCGAAGGGACGCTGCGCTGCGTCCGGGGCACGAGAGGAGATTGAGCCGTTCTCTCTCGCCGTCATTGCGAGCGTATGGGGCACGGCCTGCGCTCAATCAGCTCTCTTCCTCGCAGACGCGACTTCGCATTCCCGCGGCTTCTTTCGCCCGAGCTTTGCTGTTCGTTCGCGCCCCTGAAAGACCAGAGGGCGCAGGGAAGGCCGGGCGCCGGCGGCACCCGCGGTCCGCGTGCAATGAAAACGCACACGGGGTGGACTACAGGTGATGCCGGTCGCCCGGCCTTCCCTGCGCGGATGGTTTTAACGGTGTCCTTCGTGCTCTCCTCGGGGAGCGTTGCACTATT